>NZ_QRGQ01000016.1:0-76805 GCF_003367205.1 Arthrobacter sp. RT-1 | reverse complement strand
GCTATGCCGACCCCGGCACGGACCACTTCACCCGGCTGGACCCGATCAAAGCCAAAAACAACGCCATCAAAAAACTCAACAGCCTCGGCTTCGACGTCACCATCACACCAGCCACCGCAGCCTAACCCACCCTACTTTCGTATTAGGCAGCAGCACGCGAGGGCCCCGGCAGGTGGCAGCCAGTCAGCCCAGTTGCACCAACCGGGCAGGGTCCTCCACGGGCAGGTCGCCGTTCACCACGGCGGTGACCCCCAGCTGGTTCAGGACCAGGCTGCCGCCCACGGTGGACAGGAAGGCTGTGTCGGACGAGTCCCGGCCGGCCGTGATGCGCAGCATCGACTCCCGCGGGGCCAGCCCCGTGGGGTCGATGACGTGCCAGGCACCGTCCACGTAGGCCTCGGTTACCGCGTGGAAGTCCATGGGGCTGAGGCCGGGCGCGTAGACAGCCGCCAGCCGCGCCGGGATGTCCTTTGAGCGAAGCAGGGCGATGGCCAGGTGTGCAAAGTCCCGGCACACGCCGCGCCGGCTGAGGAGCGTTTCCACCGCGCCGTCCGTGCCCCGGGATGAGCCGCTGAGGTAGCGCAGCTCGCCGTGGACCCAGTTGCGTACCGCATGCAGCAGGTCGCTGCCCTGGACAGAGTCGAATTCCGCATAGGCGGTGGGCAGCAACCGGTCTGATTCCGCGTACCTGCTGGGGCGGACGTACCGGATGCGGTCCGCCAGGTCTGCGTCTTCCGGCTCCGCCCTGCCGGCCACGGTGGCGGAGTACTCCACAACCACGTCCGCGGGCTCCGCGAACTCCATGTAGTGGAGCCGGCCGCCGTGGTGGTCGGAGACCTCGGTGAGCGGGACCTGTTCGCCGCCGGCCATCACGGACAGGGATTCCTCAAACGAGGAGTAGCCGCTGTTCCTCGCTACGGCGATGGCCATGGCCACCTTGGTGTTGGCTACGGTTCGAAAGGCCAGGCGTGCGGAAACAGAGCGTTCCATGAATCTCCGGGGGTATCGGCGTCGGAAGGAAAGCCGCCGTTTGCCCCGGCACCTGTGGGAGCCGGAAACGGGGACTAGTTTTTGATCTCCAGAGACATTAGCATCCGCTGGACGTTCGCGAATTCCGAACTTTCGCCGGTGTAGTCACCGGCCTGGCCCAGGGTGTCGAACGCCTTTGCCGGAGCCACCTTTTCATCCGGCGCGAAAGCCTTCAGGGACACCACGTCGCCGAAGGACCAGTCGCCCTTGCCGGCCGGTCCGCGCACCACATTCCGAAGCTCGCAGGCCTGGTTGTCCGCACCGCCCACAACGTTGGTGATGCCGTAGGAACCGAAATACCGGTAGCCCTGGATGACGCGGAAGACCATACGCGGCGGGATGGTCCCTTCACCGCCCTCGGCGGATACGTCCACGGGAACGCTGCTGATCACCGTATATGCCTTCCGGGAGCCTTCCGGGCATTCAGCCGACGACGGCGGCAAACCCGTCCGGAGGGCAGCGATGTACGTGCCGTCGGGCTTCTTCACCTCGATCTTGAGCGCTCCGGGCAGGGTGCCTTCCTCCGGGGCCACCGATTGGGCGATCCACTCCTGCGGCAGTTCGAAACTCACCGTCTTTGCGGGATCGGAGAACGTCTTCCAGGCAGAGGCGGTGGCAGCACCCTGCGGCGTTGCGGAAGCGGAAACATCGCCGGTGGCTGACGGCGTTGCCCCGGCAGACGGGCTCGAGGTTCCGGAGGGCCCCGGCTGTTCCGAGGTGTCCGGCTGCACTGTCGGACCAGGCTGCGCCGTCCAGCCCGGACCGCTGCCCTGCGGACTTGAGCAGGCCGCCAGGACAAGCGCGACCGCCAGCAGTGGTGCCCCGGACAGGACTGTCTTTGATGCCTTGCCTCTCATGAAGCCAGCCTAGCCGCGGAGCCTGTGCCGGCCGTCCACCCGGCGGGCGTTTCCTGCCAGGTCCCGCGGGCCGGAACCGGCGCACCCGCGGGGCGTGTCGCCGTCGGACGGGTGTGCCTGCCCCGGGGGCTAGGCTGGGGCTATGGCGGAACAGCACGGCATAGCCGAAGAAACCCCGGCGGACATCTCCGCCGTCGACATTGCAGACTGGCGGCTGCGGACATTTGCGCTGTATGACAATGTCCGGAAGCTTTCCGCGGAGAATCCGGCGGAGGCGCATTCCTACTGGCGGCACCAGCGCGACCTAATGTTTGCCACACACCCGGCGTCCGCGCTGACCGCGGCAGACAAAGCACGGTTTTCGGGGCTGAAGACGGCGGACTACGATCCCATTTACCGCTTCCATGTGCCGCTGACCAAGGAAGGTGCCGGCCGCGAACTGACCGTGGATACGGGCACCGACGGCGTAGTCCGCTTCATCCGGCTGGGCACGTTCGACCTGCCGGAGATGGGGCAGCTCGCGGTCTGGAAGCTCCACGGTTACGGCGGCGGCATCTTCGTGCCCTTCCGCGACGCCACAGCAGGGCAGCCGGGTGGAACCTACGGGGCAGGCCGGTATCTGCTGGACACCATCAAGGGCGCTTTCCACGGCGTCCAGGGCACCGGCCCCGGTGCCACGTTCGTCCTGGACTTCAACTTTGCCTACAACCCCTCGTGTGCGTACAACGAGGCCTGGGCATGCCCTTTGCCCGGCCCGTCCAACAGGCTGGCCGTGGAGATCCCGGTAGGCGAGCTTTACTGACGAGTGACGGATCCATTTTCCTCCCCCGCCCTCGTGGAGGAACAACAGCCCGTCCACCGCCTGCTAGGACCAGGCACCGCTAGCCCGCGCCGAGGGTCCTGACACTCGCGACCGCCGTGCTGACTGCCCGGGCAGCGGCGTCCAGGTCTTCCGTCGTCACCGACGCGTCAAAACTGAACCGTACCGCCGTCTGCGCAACCTCGGCGGAAATCCCGAGGGCGGTCAGCACGGGTGAGGGCGCATCGGAGCCGGCGGCGCATGCTGATCCGCTTGAGCACACTACACCCTGGCGTTCCAGTTCCAGGAGCACGGATTCGCCGCTCGTCCCGGGAAAGCAGAACGACGCCACGGATGGAAGCCGCTCTGTGGGATGGCCGGTGAGGACCGCCCCGGGTACAGCGGACAGCACGGCACTGATGAACGTGTCCCTGAGCACCGTTACCCGCACTTCCTGGTCCCGCTGCCGGGACTGGGCAAGCGTCAGGGCGGTGGCCAGGCCAACGGCTCCCGCCACATTTTCCGTCCCGGAGCGCCGGCCGCGTTCCTGGCCGCCGCCGTGGATGACCGGCTCCAGCCTGGTCCGGCCGCGCACGAACAGCAGGCCGCAGCCTTTGGGCGCACCGAGCTTGTGGCCGGAGATGCTCATGGCATCAACGCCCAGCGCCTTGGTGTCCAGCGGCAGCCAGCCCCCCGCCTGGACGGCATCGGTGTGGAAGGGCACACCGTACTCCCGGGCCAGGGCGGCCAGCCGGGCGACGGGCTGGACGGTGCCCACCTCGTTGTTGGCATACATGACGCTGACAAGAGCGGTTTCCGGCCGGAGAAGGCCGGCCAGTGCTTCCGGCGTAACCTGGCCGGTGCTGTCCACGGGAAGCACATCGACGGTGAATCCGTGGAAGCGCTCCAGGTACCGGGCTGATTCCTCCACCGCGGGATGTTCGACGGCGCTGATCACCACCCTGGTCAGCGCCGGGTCGGCAGCCTGCCGTGCCAGGGCAATACCTTTGACGGCCAGGTTGTCCGCCTCCGTGCCCCCGGAGGTGAACGTCACCTCGCCGGCCCGGCAGCCGAGGACGGCAGCAACCGAGGCCCGCGCATCTGCGAGCGCCCGGGCCGCTGCCTCACCGAGGCTGTGATGGCTCGAGGGGTTTCCGAATTCGCCGGTCAGGTAGGGCCACATGGCGTCCAGCACTTCCCGGCGGACCGGGGTGGTGGCGGCGGCGTCGAGGAAGATCACGGCGTGTTCACGGCACGGTCAGTTCGACGTCCAGGCCGAGGTCCAGGGCCGCCACCGTGTGGGTGAGGGCACCGACGGAGATGACGTCCACACCCGTCGCGGCGATGGCTGCAACGGTCTCCAGGTTGACGTTTCCGCTCGCTTCCACCCGTGCCCGTCCTGCCACCAGCGCCACGCCCGCCTTCAGCTCGTCCACGGTGAAGTTGTCCAGCATGATGGTGTCCACGCCTGCGGCCAGGACGGGTTCGATCTGGTCCATGCGGTCCACTTCCACTTCGAAGTGCGTGGTGTGGCCCAGCTGGGCCTTGGCGGCCAGCAGGAGTCCGGTGAGCTTGGCCGGGTCCCCGCCGGTCATGACGGCCAGGTGGTTGTCCTTGGCCAAAACGGCGTCGGAGAGGCTGTAGCGGTGGTTGGCTCCCCCGCCGCAGCGCACGGCGAACCGTTCCAGGACGCGCAGCCCGGGGGTTGTCTTGCGGGTGTCCGTGATCCGGGCGGACGTGCCCTGCGTGAGTTGCACGAACTCGGCGGTCCTGGTGGCGATGGCGGACATCCGCTGGACCAGGTTGAGCGCTACCCTTTCGGCAAGGAGCACCGAGCGCGCCGGTCCGTTGACCCGGGCGAGGTGGGTTCCGGCGTCGAACGTTTCCCCATCGCCCACCAGCAGCTCAACGGAGGTGCCGGGGTCCACGAGCTGCATGGCCTCCCGGAAGACTGTTGCCCCGCTCAGGACGCCGGGGACGCGGGCGTTCAGTACGGCCGTGGCGCGTGCGTCCGCGGGAATGAGGAGCTGGGACGTGATGTCACCGGCAGGAGCGTCCTCGGCGAAGGCGCGTTCGAGGATCTCCCGGACGGGGGCCGCGGGCAGGGTCAGCGCGGGGGCCGCGTGCCTGCGGGTGGCCTGGTCCAGCACGGAGTGTTCAGTCATTGAGGAGGCTCGCTTTCGGGCGAAGGGAATACGTTTCGGGTTCGTCGGGCTCGTCGCTGCGGTAATGCGCCCCAAGGGAATCGCGGCGGGCAAGCGCGGCAGCGACCAGCAGCCGGGCTGCCAGCAACAAATTCCGGTCTTCAAGTTCCACAGGATCGCCATCCCCGCCGGCAGCAACAGCATCGGGAAGAACGACGGCGGCCCACCGGTCGAGGATTCCGGCCGCCTCTACCAACAGTTCCTTGGAGCGCAGCACCCCGGCATGCGAAGTCATCAACCGCCGAAGACCATCCCGCGAGAACGGCTCACTCCCCCCACCGAAGTTGGCCGGCAGGCTCACAGCCGAGGCAACCGATTCGGCCGCCGCGTTGATCGGAAGCCCTTCTGAAGGTGACCCGCCCTCGTCGATTGCCGGGGCTCCGGAAGCGTACGTCAAAGGGAGGCCGCCCGCGGCCGAGCTAGTACGCGGAGGAGCGCCGTCAGGCGACACCCAAGCAGAACCGGAAAGAAAGGATTGAACAGCGCGGCGCCCGAAGACAAGTCCCTCCAGGAGGGAGTTGCTGGCCAGCCGGTTTGCCCCTTGGACGCCGGTGCAGGCAGCTTCGCCGGCTGCGTACAGGCCGGGGATGCTGGTGCGGGCGTGGAGGTCGGTGGTGATGCCGCCCATCCAGTAGTGGGCAGCGGGCGCGACGGGGACCAGTTCGCGGGTCCAGTCGATGCCGGCCTCGCGGGTTTTCCGGGTGAGGGTGGGAAACCGCCGCTCGAGGAAGCCGGTGCCGCGGGTTCCTTCGATGACCCGGGCGTCCAGGTAGACGTGGCCGTTGGGGTCGCCGAGCTTGGCCAGGTGCAGGGCGATGCTGCGGGACACCACATCGCGCGGGGCAAGTTCGGCGTCGGGGTGGTAGGCCCGCATGAAGCGGCGGCCACCGGCATCCAGCAGGATTGCCCCTTCACCGCGGACGGCTTCGGAAATCAGCAGGGGCCCGTCCAGGCGGGCGGGGTGGGCCGTGGCCGCGTTCACCAGGCAGGTGGGGTGGAACTGGAAGAACTCCAGGTCTGACACGGCGGCGCCGGCGCGGACGGCGAGCGCGAGGCCGTCGGCTGTGGCCACGGCGGGGTTGGTGGTCTGGGCGAACAGCTGTCCTGCTCCCCCGGTGGCCAGGAGGACAGCGTCCCCCTGGAGGCTGCAGCGGCGGCCGTCCCGCAGGTACTCCAGGCCGGTAACCTTGCGGTCCCGCTGCACGAGTGCGGTGGCATAGGCCTCGGCCAGGACGGTGAGCTTTCCCTCCGCCTCCCTTGCCAGTACCGAGCGGATGAGGCCTTCAGCCACCTTGGCGCCGGTGGCATCGCCGCCTGCATGCAGGATGCGGGGGGCACTGTGTGCCGCTTCCAGGCCCAGGGCCGGGCCGCCGTCGTGCGCCAGGTCGAAACGCACGCCGAAGCGCTGCAGCCCTGCGATGTCCTGGCGTGCTTCGGTGCACAGCAGGCGGACGGCGTCCTCGTCGCAGTGCCCGGCCCCGGCCTGGAGCGTGTCGGCAATGTGCGCGGCCACGGAGTCTCCGGGGGCGGGGTCGGCGAGCACGGCCGAGATGCCGCCCTGGGCGTACCAGGTGTTGCTTTCATCCAGCTGGCCCTTGGTAAGCAGGACAACGTCGGCGCCGGCGTCCGCTGCCAGCAGCGCGGCATACAGGCCGGCGATGCCGGTGCCGACGACGATCAGCCGCCGCCGCGGGACGCTGCCAGCGTTGCCCCGCGGCTGGGTTGCCGCCCTGTGGGCGGGCATGTTCGGCTGCCCTTTCATTACGGCCTGGCGGCGAGCATGCGCTCGAGCGCGGTCCGGGCGTTGGCCTGCACGGCGTCGTCAACGGTGATCCGGTTGACAACCCTGCCGGCAACGAGTTCCTCGAGCACCCAGGCGAGGTAGCCCGGGTGGATCCGGTACATGGTGGAGCAGGGGCAGATCACGGGGTCCAGGCAGAAGATGGTGTGCTGCGGGTATTCGGCCGCCAGCCGGTTCACCATGTTGATCTCGGTGCCGATGGCAAACGTGGTGGGCTCTGTGGCGGCGGCGATGGCCTTTTTGATGAAGTCCGTGGAGCCCGCCGAATCCGCAGCGTCCACTACCTCCATGGGGCACTCGGGGTGGACGATCACCTGGACGCCCGGGAAATCGGCCCGGGCTTTCTCGATCTGCGCCACGCTGAAGCGCTTGTGGACGGAGCAGAACCCGTGCCACAGGATGACCTGGGAATCCAGGAGGGCCTGCTCGTCATTCCCGCCGAGGTCCTTGCGGGGGTTCCACATGGGCATCTGCTCCAGCGGCACGCCCAGGGCCTTGGCGGTATTGCGGCCCAGGTGCTGGTCCGGGAAGAACAGCACGCGGCGGGCCCGCTGGAAGGCCCATTCCAAGACGGTTTTGGCGTTGGACGAGGTGCAGACAATGCCGCCGTGCTCGCCGCAGAAGGCCTTGAGGGCTGCGGAAGAATTCATGTAGGTGACGGGGATGACCGGAACCCGGCCGTCGGCGTCGGGCTCGGTGCCGAAGATTTCCTCCAGCTGTTCCCAGCACTCAGCCACGGAGTCGGCGTCCGCCATGTCGGCCATGGAGCATCCGGCGGCAAGGTTGGGCAGGATGACGGCCTGTTCGGGGGTGGAGAGGATGTCTGCGGTTTCGGCCATGAAGTGCACGCCGCAAAAGATGATCGCTTCCGCGTCGGGCCTGGTGAGTGCGGCGTTGGCCAGCTGGAAGGAGTCACCCACGAAGTCCGCGTACTGGATCACTTCGTCCCGTTGGTAGAAGTGGCCCAGGATCACGGCGCGGTCCCCCAGTTCAGCCTTTGCCGCGAGGATACGTCCTGCCAGCTCGGCGTCGCTGGCCTGCTTGTACTCCTCGGGAAGTTGGCCCTGGCGGGGCGTGGCGGCCGGGGCAACGTCGGCACTGGACGCTCCGGGACCGTAAGCGGGCACGCCGGCGAGGGCCTCGGCCAGGTCGTAGTCCCACGGGCCCTTGGCGAGGGCGGGGCTGCAGGTGCTGCCCTTCGCCGCCGCGCCTTTTTCGGCCTGTTCGCGCGTGATCAGCTGGATTGCTGTGTTGACGCTGCTCATAGTGTGCTCCTGTTGTCTGGGTCAAGGCCGGGCCGGCCGGTAAAGCGGTAAAGGCGTGGCGGACGGTGCTTGCCGCCCTGGAGGAATTGGTCTGTTTCTTCGATTTCGGGGGTGGACCTGAGTTGCCGGCGGAAGTTTGCGGGATCCAGTTCGCGGTCCAGCACGGCCTCGTAGACTTCCCGGACCTGCGCCAGGGTGAAGTACTCGCCCAGCAGGTGGTAGGCCACGGAGCCGTAGGCAAGTTTGTTGCGCAGCCGCCACAGCGCGTAGTCCACGATGGCGTTGTGGTCGAACGCCAGGTCCCCAAGGCGGTCCGCGCGGAACCACCTGACGTTCTCCGAGACGTCCGCCAGGGCAGCCTCCGTCGGCTGGACCAGCGCCCAGTAGACGATCGAGACCACGCGCTGGGTGGGTGAGCGGTGCAGGCCGCCGAAGGCGTACAGCTGTTCCAGGTAGCTGGGGGCCAGCCCGGTTGTCTCCCGAAGGTTCCGCGACGCGGCGTCCTGCAGCGATTCGCTGTGCGTGAGCGGCCCGCCCGGCAAAGCCCAGAGTCCCTTGAAGGGCTCCCGGATGCGGCGGACCAGCGGCAGCCAGAGCGTGGGCCGGCCGGACGTCTCGCTGGGCCGGAGCGCGAAAATGACGGTGGAGATGGCCAGTGACGGCGGCGCAGCCTGGCGCTCCGAGACATTCGCTGAGCTGCTGTACATGCTTCCACCGCCTTCGGCCGAGTCGGGCGCTGGGCGCCCGCTTTAGTTATGGTCATCGTGACCAAAACTAATTCTACGGGCATTCCGGCCGGAATGGGAAATGTTTCCGGCCGCACGTAGTCCGGCGCCGGCTCTGCTGGGTACGGCCGGCGCCCCCAACACGGTAAATTCAAGTGGTCCCACGAGGAGCCCTTTCCCTAGACCCCAAGAAGGTTCAGCCCGCATGACAACGAAGTCCGCCACCGCGCGTCCGCACAGCCACCTCGGCCACAGCATGAAACCCCGCCAACTCACCATGATGGGACTGGGCAGCGCCATCGGCGCAGGACTGTTCCTCGGGTCGGGGGCCGGCGTCCAGGCGGCAGGCCCCGCCGTGCTCATCTCCTACCTGGTGGCGGGAACCCTCATCATCCTGGTGATGTGGGCGCTGGGTGAGATGGCTGCCGCGAACCCGAACAGCGGCGCCTTCTCCGTCTACGCCGAACGGGCCATGGGCAAGACCGCGGGCGCCACCATCGGCTGGCTGTGGTGGCTGCAGCTGGTGGTGGTGATCGCTGCGGAAGCACTTGGCGCAGCGGGCCTGCTGTTCTCCGTCTGGCCCGTGGTTCCCGTCTGGGCGCTGGCACTGGTGTTCATGGTGGTGTTCACCGGCATCAACCTTGCCGGCGTCCGGAACTTCGGTGAGTTTGAGTTCTGGTTCGCCATCCTCAAGGTGGCGGCAATCGTGCTGTTCCTGGCCGTGGGCGCCGCCCTGCTCCTGGGCATCCTTCCGGACGTCGCGTCCCCCGGCCTGGCCAACCTCACCGCAGATTTTGCCCCGCAGGGCCTGGGCGGCGTCGCGTCGGCGCTTTTTGTGGTGATCTTCGCGTTCGGCGGCACGGAGATCGTTTCGGTGGCGGCCGCGGAGACCGAAGACCCTGAACACAGCGTGGGCAAGGCCATCCGCACCGTGGTGTGGCGGATCCTGGTGTTCTACATCGGTTCGGTCTTTGTGATTGCCGCCGTGCTGCCGGCCACCTCCGAAGGCCTGGCCTCACCCTTTGCCGGAGTCCTGGACGCGGCCAGGATCCCCGGCGCCGCAACCGCCATCACCCTGGTGGCCGTCGTCGCCCTCCTGTCGGCGCTGAACGCCAACCTGTACGGGGCGTCGCGGATGGTCTACTCCCTGGCCGAGCGGGCGGAGGCGCCGCGCTTCCTGTCCCGGCTGAGCGGTGCGAGCGTCCCGATGCTCGCGGTGGGCGTGTCCGTGGCCTTCGGCTTCATCGCCACGGTCCTGGAACTGCTGTTCCCGGAGCGGATCCTGCCTGCCCTGTTCCAGCTGGTCGGGTCCACCTGCCTGGTGGTGTGGGGCAGCGCGCTGGTGTCCCAACTGGTCCTGCGGCGCCGCGCCGACCGTGACGGCACTCCCCTGCCCCTGCGGATGAAGGGATTTCCGGGGCTTACCATCCTGGGACTGGTCCTGCTGGGCCTTATTTTCGCGGTGGGCTTCAGCGCCGACAGCAGCCGGGTGCAGCTCTTCAGCACCTTCGCACTGATCGCGGGCATTGCGGCGGCCTGCGCAGTCGGTGCCCGGCTCACCGGCCGCACACGGCAGGACCGGTAGGCCGCGCCCCGCCCGGGGTGGAAGGGGGCAGCGGGCCTTGGTTTTTCCGGTCCGCCCGGCAGGTAGAGTGGTGCCTACCTTCGCGGGCACGGCTCCGAAGGATGAGGAACCGTAGCGCCGGGTCCCCGGGCGCCGTAGTTGATGAGGACTGACACCATGAGCGGCAGGCACACAGGGCAGCAGCAGACGCACACCGTGGAGGGCACCGACCCCCAGCTGTATGTGGCGCTGCATGATCCCGCCGTTGACGCCGGGCTCCGGCCGGTCCTGCTGCTCCACGGCTTCTCTTCCTCCTCCAAGCTGAACTGGGAGGACACCGGCTGGGTGGCCGCCCTCCTCGAGGCCGGACGCCGGGTCATCACCGTAGACCTGCCGGGCCACGGCCGCAGCGGCGCCCCCGAGGACCGCGACTCCTACTCCCCGAGCAGGATCCGCGCGGACCTGCTGCAGACAGCGTTCGACGCCGGCGTGCGGCCCCTGCAGGACGGTGACCCTTCCAGCGGCCTGGACGTGGTTGGTTACTCACTGGGTTCCCGGCTCGCCTGGGAGTTTGGGGCCACCCAGCCTGAGCTCGTCCACCGCCTGGTCCTGGGCGGGCCGAACATTGCCGATCCCCTGGCCGAGTTCGATCTTGTGGCCGCCCAGGACTACCTGGCCGACGGCACGCCGATCGCCGACGAATCCACGGCCAGGCTCCTGAAGATGGCCCTGCTGCTGCCCAGTAACAACATCTTCGCGCTGCTCTCCCTGGTGGAGGCGATCAAGGCGGAACCCTACGACCCGTCCGAAGCCGTCCCGCATGTGCCGATGCTCCTGGTGGCCGGTGACCAGGATGAACGGATTGGGAGCCTGCCGAAGCTTGCGGAGCTGGCACAGAACGCCGGCTCCATGGCCGAGCAGCTGGTCCTGCCGGGGCGGAACCACACCAACGCTGTCACCAGCAGGGCCTTCAAGCAGGCCGCCATCACGTTCCTGTCGGTCTGACGTCCGGTTTCCCCAGCGGAACGTCCGCCGAACGCACCGTGCCGGGTTCCTGGCGGTAGGCTGAAACCGGGGGCCTGGAAAGCCTGGAGGAGCAGATGGCTACGCTTTTTGAAGACCGCACGGAGGCGGGTGAGCGCCTGGCCGCGGTGCTTCCGCAGTTCCGCGAGCGGCCGGACACCCTGGTCCTGGGCCTCGCCCGCGGCGGGATCCCGGTGGCCGCTGCTGCAGCAAAGGCCCTCTACCTTCCCCTGGGAACCGTGCTGGTCCGCAAGCTGGGGATTCCGGGCCATGAGGAAACGGCCTACGGTGCGCTGGCGTGGGCACGCGGCCGAACCGTCCGGCTGATCAACAAGCCCTTGCTGGACCGCGTGATGGAGCACGGTGTCCGCCCCGAGTGGCTGGACGAGGTGGAGAAACGCGAGCGCGCCGAACTGCTCCGGCGGGTGGACGTCTACCCCGGAACCGGCCATGACGTGGCCGGCAAGACCGTCCTGCTGATCGACGACGGCCTGGCCACCGGCGCCACCATGCGGGCCGCCGTCGAGGCCGTTCGCGAGGGCGGGGCGGCCGCGGTGGTTGCCGCCGCCCCGGTGGGGTCCATCGACGCCGAGGCCTCGGTGGAGCGGGTCTGTGACGCCGTGTTGTGCCTGCACGTACCGGGCAAGTTCCGCGCGGTGGGCAGCTTTTACCGGCATTTCGAACAGCTGACCGACGACGACGCCATCAGCTTCCTGAAGCAGTAACAGCGCCTGGAATTGGCAGGCAACGACGGCGGGCCCGGACTGGAGAAGTCCGGGCCCGCCGTCGTCATGGGACGGTGGGGACTAGTGGTGGCTGACGCCCAGCGGCCGCCCCTTCGTTTCCTTTGCCAGCAGCACGCCGATGGCGGAAATGACGCACAGCACCATGATGTAGATGCCAATGGACCCCGTCCATCTGGTCGTCTGCAGCAGGAATTCGGCGATGGTCGCGGCGAAGGCGCCGCCCAGGATGGCGCCAAAGGCGTATCCGATGGAGATGCCCGAGTACCGGACATTCGCGGGGAACATCTCGGCGTACATCGCGGACATGGGACCGTAGGACAGGCCCAGGCCGACCGTGAGGACAAAGAGCGCCAGGCCGTAGAGCCAGATGTTTTTGGTGTCGATCAGGGCGAACATCGGGATCATCCAGGCAAAGATGATGGCGTAGCCGGTCAGGAAGGTCTTGACCCGCCCGATGCGGTCCGAGAGCCAGCCGCCGGCCAGGGTGAAGATCAGCCAGCCGAAGGAGGCCAGGGTGGTGGCCAGGAGGATCTGCGGGGTGGGCATCTGCAGTGTGCGGGTGGCGTAGGCGATGAAGAAGGCGATCAGCAGGTATCCGGCCGCGTTGTTGGCGATGAAGATCATGGTGGAGTAAAGGACCGGCTTCTTATGGCTGCGGACCAGCTCGCCCAGAGGCGCCTTGCTTTCCGCTTTCCGGGCCGCCATTTCCTGGAAGACCGGGCTTTCGGCCACGGCCCGGCGGATGAGGTACCCCACCACGATCAGGACGATGGACAGCAGGAACGGCACGCGCCAGCCCCAGGCAGCGAAGTCCTCACGGGACATGCTGCTGTTGAGGAAGAACAGCAGGCCGGTGGCCAGGATCATGCCGATCGGCACGCCGATCTGCGGGTAGGCGCCGAACAGGCCGCGCTTGTTCAGGGGCGCGTGTTCCACGGCCATGAGCGCCGCGCCGCCCCATTCACCGCCCGCCGAGAAGCCCTGGATGATCCGCAGGAGGATCAGGAGGATGGGAGCCCAGGCGCCGATCTGCGCGTAGGTGGGCAGCATGCCGATCAGTGCGGTGGCGGCACCCATCATCACCAGGGTAAAGACGAGCATGGCCTTGCGTCCCAGTCGGTCGCCGAGGTGGCCGGCGACGACGGCGCCCAGGGGCCGGAACAGGAAGCTGATGCCGATCAGGGCAAAGGAGAGGATCTGCGCCAGCCCCGGGTTGGACTGGTTCAGCGGCGCCAGGAACAGCGGTGACAGCAGCGTTGCGGTCAGCTGGGCGAAGATGAAGAAGTCGTACCACTCGATGGTGGTGCCGACGAGGGTGCCGGCGAGGACTTTGCGTTCCTCCTGCCGGGTACTGGGACCGGCAAGAGTGTCCACCTTGGAAGGTGTGGTCATTGAAACTCCATTGTTTATCGGCAGCAGTGCCGCCGGGACGCCTTCATGATTACCGACAGAACGGTCAGTTAGTTAGTAGGGTACTACGAAAATGTGAGGCGGGACACGCCTGGCGCAAACTTTGCCATGATGGACTCCGCAAGCAGTGAGTTCTATATTGGAACCGCCTGTTCTTATTCAGGAACGCTAGCCTTGTAAGGGCTGCTCAACAAGAGCCGCAGTACCGCGGCGGACGGCCACCTAGGATGGACACCATGACTCCCACCGCCGCAGCCCCGGCCGGAGCAGCGCCGGCACAGGCTTCTCCGTCCCAGACTCTCTCCCGCGGGATCCGCGCCCTGGAAATCCTCGCAGCGGCGCCCGGCCCGCTGACCATCGCAGAACTGGCCGATGCCATGGGTGTGCACCGCTCGGTGGCCTATCGGATCCTGCGCACCCTTGAGGACCACTCGCTCCTGGTCCGGGATGACGTCGGCCGGGTGCAGCCGGGACCCGGGCTTGCGGTGCTGGCGCGGGGAGTTTCGCGCAACCTCCAGACGGCCGCCCTCCCCGAGCTCACGCACCTGGCCAACACCCTGGACATGACAGCGTTTGTGGCGGTGTGGGACCACCACGACTGCATCACCCTTGTCACGGTGGAGCCCCGGCATTCAGGGGCAACGGTTGCCCAGCATCCCGGTACCCGGCATCCCATCAACGCCGGCGCTCCGGGTATCGCCATCCAGTCGGCAATGACCGAGGCCGAATGGGACCGGCTGAACACGGGCGTCCCCTACCGGGCGGAGGCCGGCGAGGCCCGCCGGAACGGATACTCGGCCAGCCACGACGAAGTGATCGCCGGCGTATCGTCCCTGGCAGCCCCGGTTCGGGTTCCGGGTGGACGGCCGGCAGCACTCGCCGTCGTCTACATCCGCTCCTCACACGAGCCGGAAAGGGTCGGCGCGGCACTGGCCGAAAGCGCGGCCCGGATCGAGCGCCAGCTGGCCTGACGGCAAGGGCGCCATCGCCTTAAGGAGCAGCCCTGCGGGATTGTTTCCGTCGGTCAGGGCACCTGTGTCCGGTTGCGTTTGCGGCGGAGGACGACGGCGGCAGCAGCTCCCAGGAAGGCCAGCGACACCGCGGCGCAGACGGGCACCAGGAAAGCCGCGTGATGGCCGCCCGCCTCGGCGAGGTGGCCGCCGATGGACGAGCCAAGGGCCGTACCCGCCACAATGCCGCTGGCCAGCGCCGTCATGACCGTGCCAAGGCGTCGTGCCGGCGCCACCACACCGCCGACGGCGAAGACAGTCACCATGACCGGCCCAACCGGGAGCCCCAGGATCAGCAGCACCGCCACCATCGCGGCCAGCGACGACGGCACCAGCAGGAGCAGTGCCAGCGCCGCCATCAGGCCGGCGCACAGGACCCAGCGCCAGGACAGGCTGAACCGCCGGGGCCAGTAGGCGACCGACAGTGCGGTGGCCGCTGAACTCAGGCCCATCACGGCGTACAGCAGGCCGGCGATTTCCGAGCCGGCGAAACCTGCCGAGAAGGAGCTGAGGGCAGCCTGCGTTGAGCCAAAGAACGTTCCCATGCAGACCATGGCGAACACGGGCAGCGCGACCGCCGGCGGGATTCTGCCGGGAACCGGGACGGTGCCCGTCGCCTTGCCCGCCGCCCGGCGGTGTGGCCGCACCGCACGGTGTGTGGGGTGGGCGGCGAAGGCCGGCACCAGCGTGATGGTCATGGCCGCTGCCAGCGCCAGCGGAAGCCAGGGTGCCAGGAGGCTTGCCAGGATCCCCACCAGCGCCGGTCCGAGGACAAAGGTCACCTCGTCGGCGGTGCTTTCATAGGAAAGCGCGGTGTCCAGGTCGCGCGCGTTGTCCTGCAGGCGGCCGCGTGACGTCAGGGCCATCCACCTGACCCGGGCCAGCGGGCCCACCTGTGGGCAACTGGCACCGGCCGCGAAGGCTGCGGCAAGGACGGCAGCCTGGAAGCCGGACGTTCCCATGCCGGCGGCGGCGAGGATCAAAGCCAGCACGGCTGCGGTGTTGATGACGGCGGCGGCGACCAGCACCGGCCGCTGTCCCTGCCGGTCGGCCAGGGCTCCCAGCAGCGGGGCGCCCAGTGCGGAGCCGATCCCGACCGCTCCTGCTGCAACACCGCCCACAGCGTAGGAACCGCTAACGGAGGTGACCATGGTGAGGGTTCCCACCGTCAGCATGGCAAGGGGCAACCGGGCAAAGAGGCCAAGTGGGATGAAGCTGCGGCCGGCCAGGAGGGGAAGGCGGGCGAAACGGCCGCGTCCGGCAGCCCCCGCTGAGGCGGAACGACCCGGGCCTGTGCCGGCGGCGTGGTCAGGGGAAGCGGCGTCCGGGGTGGCGTGTGGACTGGTGGCCTGTGGCGCCCCGGGGGTTTCTGTGGCGCTGGTGGTTGAAGGGGAGGCTGATGATGTCAATTCCGGGCTCGTTCAGTCATGCGCATCGTCCCTCCTCCCGATGCGCGCAACCCGGTAACTGACCCAGTATACCGCCGTAGCAGGGCAGCCTTATGCTCCCACCAGCACGTCCAGCGCCTCGGAAATCCGGAGGGTGGATCCGTTGCGGCCTTTCAGCACCTGGAGCTGAGTGCCGATGCGCTGCTTCATCTCCGCGACGTGGCTGACAAGCCCTACCACGCGGCCGCCGTCGCGCAGGCCCTCGAGGGCGTCCATGACCTGTTCCAGGGACTGCTCGTCGAGGCTTCCGAACCCTTCGTCCACAAAGAGCGTCTCGATTTCCACTCCGCCCGACTCCTGCTGAACGACGTCCGCCAGCCCCAGTGCCAGTGACAGCGACGCCATGAAAGACTCACCGCCGGACAGGGTCGACGTGTCACGCCGGTATCCCGTCCACTGGTCCACCACTTCCAGGCCGAGCCCCGATTTTGCACCGCGGGCGGCCTTCGCGTCCGTGTGCTGCAGCAGGTAGCGGCCGTCACTCATGGCCACCAGGCGTTCGGACGCTGCGAGGGCCACCTGCTCCAGGCGCGCGGCCAGGACGTAACTGTTCAGGCTCATCCGGTAGCTGTTTTCACCCCGGCCGGCCGCCGCGTCCGCCAGCCCTGCCAGCATCTGTGCCCGTTCGGCCGGTTCCCGCGCAGACCCGGCGAGAGCCTCATACTCGGCTCTGATGGCGGTAAGCGAAGACAAGCACCGTTCGGCCAGGCCGGCTGCGAGGTCCGCTGTGCGGGCCTCCTCCCGGGCGGCAGCAGCCTCGTTGCGCATGAGTGCGAGCCTCTGCACGTCCACCTCGAACCCGGCCGACTTTTCCTGAAGGGCCAGCACGATGTCATCTGAAGCAAACAGTTCGCTGACACGGGCAGCCTCGTCCTGGGCGTCACGGACCTCAGCGTGCAGCGCGGTTGCCTCCGCCGCAGCAAGCAGCTGGCTGCGCGCTTCATCAGCCGATTCGAAGCCCGCCTTGGGCAACGCGAGTGCCAGCTGTTCATGGGCCTCGGCCGCCTGGGCATGTGCAGCCGCAAGGGACGCCTGCGCTTCCACTGCCTTGTCCAGCACAGCGACGGCGTTTTCCAGCGACCGCAACCGCTGGGCCAGGCTGCGGTGGCTTCCCCTGAGTCCGGACAGTGCCTTGTCCAGCGCGGCCGACTGTTCGGCCGCGTCCCCAAGCGAAGCCACAGCGTGGGCAAGGTCGGCTTCGGTCGCGGCCTTCGCCGTCCGCGCGGCTTCAATGCCGGCGTCGAACGTCTCAAGCCGCCGCCTGACCGCTGCCAGCTCCTTGACCGCCTGCTGGGCGTCCGCCGCCGCAGCCCGCGCCTGCTCAGCAGCAGCAACAGCCTCCGCTTCTGGAGTGTCTCCACCCTGGCCGGCGAGGACCGCCACCAGCTGGTCGGCGTTGGCCAGTTCGGCGCTGACCCGGGTGAAGGCGGCCTCGGCCGCCTCGAAAGCTGCGTGTGCAGCCTCCTCTTCCTGCGCAAGCCCTGGCCCGCCGCTGCCCGCGGCAGCAGGGGCAGGATGCTCTCCGCTTCCGCAGACAGGGCACGGCTCCCCCTGCTCCAGCTGGCCGGCAAGTTCGGCGGCGGCATTGGCCAGCCGTTCCTCCCGGATATCCAGCCAGCGGCGCTTCACCTCCAAATGGTCATCGCGGGATTCGTCATACCGCAGCTTTACGGCATGGCGCGCCGCAACGGCGGCACCATAACGCCGGACAACATCCAGCAGTTCCCCGGCCGATGCAGCTTCCTTGCTCCGCAGGGCGGCGGTACCCGCACGCTGTTCCAGGTGCTCCAGCCCCGCCTCGATGCCTGCCTTCTCCTCGCGGAGCAAACCCGCGCGATTGTCCAGCTCGGCGGCAGCCGCGGCAAGGTCCTCCCGCTTTTTCACGAGCACCCCGTGCCGTTTTCGGAGGGCCTGGAGCCTGTCCTCGTCCGGCAACCTGGCCTCGACGACGGCAAGGAGCGACCGCAGGCGCCCCAGTTCTTCCGCGGCAGCACCGGCCGTCGCGGCGTAATCCTGTCCGCGGTCTTCGGCCACATCCAGGTCCAGATGCGCCAGGTCCAGGTTGGCCAGCTCATCGTCCTCGGCGACGGCCATGCGGAGCAGGGTGAAGGCTGCTTCGGCAGCCCTGGCGGCGCTGCTGACCTTGGCTGCGGCGGCGTCGACGCTGCGGAGCTGCCCGTCCAGGACCTCCGCCTGACGGTGGCGGGCAAGCCGCATGGACAGGTCTTGAAGCCGGGGCGCTGCTTCCTCCACAGCGCCCTGCCGTGCTGTTGCTTCCTCCAGTTTGCGGCGCCTGTCCTGGCGGGCGGCTTCCTCCTCAACGGCGTCAGCCCGCCGCATACTTGCCGCGTGTGCAGCCTTTGCCTGCCCGGTCAGTTCACCCAGGCGTTCCTCAACGGCGGTCCGCAGCCACGAAAGCCGGGCTTCGGTGTTTTCCACGGAAGGGGAACCTGCCTCATCAAGCCCGAGTGCGGCCGCTTCGGACTCTGCCCTTGCCGCCAGGAGCCCAAGCTGCCCGGCCAGGACGGATACGTTCTCCCGGGCATCCTGTGCCTGGCGCGAAAGTTCCTGCTCCAGGGCTTCAAAGCGCTGGGTGCCGAAAAGCTTCTGCAGCAGTTCCAGCCGGTCCGCGGCTTTCGACCGCAGGAAGGCGGCGAAGTCACCCTGCGGCAACATGACGACGCGGGTGAACTGTTCGCGGTCCATCCCCAGCAAAGCCATAATCTCGGCTCCGGCTTCATCGTTCCGGGCGGACTTTTCCACCCACGCGCCATCCACGCGCTCACGCAGCAGCGTCTTGGCCTGCTGGGTGGTGAAGCCGTTCCTGCCGCGGGCGCTTGGCTTGTCCCAGGCGGGCGACCTCGTCACTTCGAAGCGCCGCCCCTGCGCGGAGAATTCACAGGTCACGGCCGGTTCCTGCGCCGGCTCCGCATGGTCGCTGCGGAGGCGTTTGCCGTCCTGGCGGGCACCGGGAACAGAACCGTACAAGGCAAAGCAGATGGCGTCCAGGACGCTGGTCTTGCCCGCGCCGGTGGGCCCGTTGAGGAGGAAGAGGCCGTGTGCGCTCAGCCGGTCAAAGTCGATGTCCTCGGTACCGGCAAAGGGGCCAAAGCCGGAAATCCGCAGGTGGTGGATCCTCATCGTGAGCCCTCCAGGAGGCGGACGTTCTCCAGGGCTGCGGCGAGCGCTGCCTTCTCTGCGTCGTCAGGGACGCGGCCGCGGACGTGCTCCAGGAACCCGCAGCATACCGAGAGGTCATCCGGCGCCTCGGCCAGCCTGCTGCTGTAGGTGGCAGCCGGGGCAGCGGTGCCTCCCTCCGGATCGAATCCCAGCACAAGCGTGTGGGGGAACCGCGCGCGGAGCCGGTCCATGGCCCGGGCGGGGCGTTGCGCATCCGTCAAGGTGATCTGGCAATACGCGGCCTCAGCCCATTCGTGCTGCGGTGACTCCACGAGGTCGGACAGGGAACCCCTGAGCACAGCCAGGGCACGCGGGGCTTCCCACAGAACTTCCTCTATGGCGCCGACCCCGTCGGGACCGATGTCCACCAGCCATGCCCCTTTTTGGTGCCTGGCTTCGGAGAAGGAGTACGCCAGCGGAGATCCCGAGTACCTGACCTGCGGCGACAGGGACTGCCGGCCGTGCAGATGGCCCAGGGCTGTGTAGCTGAAGCCGTCAAACAGGTCCAGGGGGACCGCCCCCACACCGCCGATGCTGAGGTCGCGCTCGCTGTCCGAGCTGATGCCCCCACTGGCGAAGGTGTGGGCCAGGACCACCGAATGGACCACGGAGGACGCTTCACGGCGTTCGATGTCCTGCCGGATCAGGGCTGTGGCCGCCCGGGTCACCTCGAAGTGGCTGGCGGTATCCACCCCGAGCTGCTCGGCAACGAGCCGGGGTTCGAGCCACGGGATGCCATAGATGGCTGCCACGCTTTCTTTTCCTGCCGCATCCTGGCCCAGCGGCAGCAGCAGCGGCTGGTCCAGGCTCTCCAGCCTGGTCCGGAGGTGTACTCCCCCGCGCTCCAGCAACCGGGCAGCGAAGCCCAGGCGGATGGCCGAGTCATGGTTGCCGCTGGTCAGCACCACTTTGGCCCCGGCGGAGGTCAGCCGGACCAGGGCGTCGTCCAGCAGGTGGACGACGTCCACTCCAGGCAAGGCGCGGTCATACACATCGCCGGCAATCAGGACGACATCAACGTGGTGCCGGGACACAGCAGCCACGAGCTGGTCGATGAAGGCGCGCTGGGCGTCCAGCATGCCCACGCCGTGGAAGGAACGGCCCAGGTGCCAGTCCGATGTATGAAGTAACCGCATATTCCTAAGCTATCGGCTGCCACTGACAGTGTGCGTAACCGGCGCAGTTGCCGGCATCACGCCCGCTTGCCCTCGAAAAACTCCTGCGCCTCGCTGTCTGCCTGCGCACCGCGTGATTGGGCTTTGTCCGCCTGCTCACCCTCCGCCGGTGCGCTGGCCGTTCCATCCGCCGCGCTGGCCCCGGGCACTTCCTGGTGTTCGTCGTCGGCCTCCCCGGCGGGGACTCCCGTCGTCGTCGCTGCAGCGCCAGCGCCAGCGGACGCTGCAACCAGGAAACTGCGGAACAGGAGGCCTGCAATGGCAGCTCCCACCACCGGCGCCGCCAGGAAAACCCACAGCTGTTCCAGCGCCCAGCCGGAACTGAAGATGGCGGAGGCAGCAGCCCGCGCCGGATTGAACGGCAGGTTGCCCACCGCCTGGCCCAGCTGCAGCAGGGCAGCGAAGGTCAGGCCAACGGCAACCGGGGCAGCGGCACCGCTGATGCGGTCGCGGGCGGCCGCACCCAGGAAGACGGCCACGATGATGGCAGCGCCCAGGACCTCAAGGAGCAGCACCGCTGCCAGTGGCGCAGAAATGATGGAGTGCTCGCCAAAACCGGCGGTGACCGTATCAAAAGCCGTCCGGCTGTCGGCGATGCCGGGAAGCGTGCGCAGTACCGCGTGCAGGGCCAGGGCGCCCACGGCGGCACCCGCCAGCTGTGCTGCGGCATAGGCAGCGGCTGCGCCGGCCCTGATCCGGCCGGCCAGGAGGTGGCCCAGCGTAATGGCCGGGTTGAAGTGGCCACCGGAAACGTGGCCGACGGCGAGCATCGCAGCCGTCACCGCAAGGCCTGCGGCGAGCGCCGCGGGCAGCGGGCTGGACTGCGGGATGCTGAAGAGGGGCACCCCGAGCCCGGCAACCGCAACGAAGAGGCTGCCGAAGCCCTCGGCAGCAAGCCTGGGCAGGAGCCCGGGCGGTGCAGCGTCCGGACTGCCTGCCGGCAGGTTGTCGTGTGGGGCTGGATCGGGCGTGCTCATGGGGGAACCTTCAGGTTGGTGTGTGGCGTACGGGGTGCTGCCGCCGGGCAACCCAAGCATTATTCCAGCCCAGACTGTGCGTTTGCTGGGCTGTGCTTCCACTGGGGTGTGCTTCTATCTGGCGTGTTTATTGGAACGGTACGTCTTGCTGGCAGGGCTGACGGCGCCTGTCCCCCGCCACGGTAAATTTACTGCATGAGCATCGAGACCCGCGCTTCCGCGCCCACCCTGAAGTCCCGCATCAACGGCTGCCTGCTGGGTGGCGCGCTGGGGGATTCTTTGGGGTACGCGGTGGAGTTCGACGCGATCGATGAGATCCGGCGCCGCTTCGGGGCGCAGGGCCTCACCGGTTTTGCGGAGCTTCCCGACGGCGCCCATTTCTCCGACGATACCCAGATGACCCTGTACACCGTGGACGGGCTCGTAGAAGCCCTCGAGTGGGCCAACTCGGGCGTCGGCGCGGACGTCAACGCCTGCCTGTGGCTGGCTTACCTGCGCTGGCTCGCCACGCAGGGTGAGGACGCTGGTCCGGCTGCACCCGCCCCGCAGCCACGCTGGATCGACGGAAACACGGTTCTCCACCAGCGGCGCCACCCCGGGAAGGCCTGCATCTCCGGACTGGCAACAGGAGAAATGGGAACCTCCGTGCGCCCCGTCAATCCCGACTCCAAGGGCTGCGGCACGGTGATGCGTTCTGCCCCGTTCGGACTGGTCCCGCACATCACGGCCGACGCCGTCTACAAGTTGAGTGCCGACGCCGCCTCACTGACGCACGGCCACCCGTCCGCCCGCCAAAGCGCCGGAATCTTCAGCCTCCTCATCCACCGCCTGGTCACCGGCGAAAGCCTGCAGGAGGCGGCCGCCGGCGTGGCCGCCCACGCCGCCACCCTCACCGATGTGGCGCCGGAGCTGCCGGAACGCCTTGCGGCAGCCCTCCGCCTGGCGGACAAGGGCCTTGTGGCGCCGGAAGAAGTTGTCAGCACCCTGGGCGAAGGGTGGGTGGCCGAGGAAGCGCTCGCCGTCGGACTCTATGCGGTCCTGGCCACCATCCCTGACCCGGCCGCCGGCGGCGGGGACCCCCTGCCTGTCCGTCACTTCCGTGCCGCGGTGGCCCTGGCTGTCAACCACAGCGGCGACAGCGACTCCACCGGATCGGTGGCCGGCAATATTTTGGGGGCCTACTACGGCGAGGACTGCCTGCCCGGCGAGTGGCTGGAAGCATTGGAAGCTCCGGAGGTCATCCGTGGCATGGCTGACCAGCTGGTGAAGGTCACAACCGGCGAAGGTTGATGTCGTTGCAGGCCTCGCAGACCTCCGCCGGAATAAGGCCGCGGCGCTGCAGGAGCCCGAAGATCGCGCACCCCAGGCAGAAGCCCAGGAACGCTTCCAGGGAGGCCGCGACGACCAGGATGCCCAGCACCGTCCATGCAGCCGGTACGGCTCCGGCAGCGTAGAGCAGCAAGGACGCGGTTGACACGAAGGCACCGATTCCCTGGGCAAACCGCTTGGGCGGGCCGGGGACCAGCTTCACCTTCCCCAGCCTGGGCGTGATGACTTTCACGGACAGAAGAGCCAGGGGCGAAATCCGCGGACCGAACAGCAGGCGCAGCCAGAAACCCGCGGCGATGGCCAGCAGCCCCCACACCGAGCCGGCCGCCGCGGTGAGCAGCGCCAAGAGGACAACCAGGCCGGCCGTGACGCGGGCGGCGTACTCATTGACGGGATTGGGGAACGCAAACAGGGACATGGTGCAAGGGTAGGAGCGGGCGGAAGGGCAGGGAAGGTTTATTGCGCCCCGTGAACCCGGCCGTGCCTGGCTGGCGGGGCAGCCAGGCACCAGGCAGCCCTACGCGGTGGCTCCCGCAAAGCTGCCCACCATCTGCAGGAATTCACCCTCGGACAGCACCTCGATCGACTGTCCGCGTTCATGGAGCTCCAGCACGCGGCGCGCCTTGCCCGTCAACCGGCCCGAGCGGAGATCTGAAGCCACAAAACCGTCACCCACCACCAGGACAGTGGTGCGGCCGGTCACCCGGCTTTCCGTGCGGGCGCCCACCTCGGCCGATCGCACCTTGGCTTCCGGGCGTCCGATGGAGAGCTGGCCCGTAAAAACCACGGTCTGCCCGAACAGCGGATGGCCGGGCTCGGCCTCCGGATTCGGGTCAGGATTGATCCCTTCCTCCGGCCAGCCGGACTGGAACGGCCGGACCAGCGCCGCGCCATTGGCAGAGGAGCCGGCGACGGCGGCGAGGCTGGCTTTGGACAGCGCGTCGACGGCCGGGTCGAACGCCTGTTGCCGGGGCATCACCAGGCCGAGCGAGAGGTAGAGCTCGGCGAGGCTGTTGGCACCGTTGCGCCGGGCGATGTCGATCAGGATGCCGGCGCAGGCGCGGGCGTCCTCCGCGGCGTCGTGGTGCTTGACCAGGGGCACACCGGCTTCCTCGGCGGCAAACGGCAGGGAGTTGGACACCAGCGAATAGCACCGCCGGGACAGCATCACGGTGCAGACATAGTCGTAGGCCGGCCCGGGAAGCCCCGACACCTCCAGGGCTGAGCGGATCACGCCGAGGTCGAACGCCGCATTGTGGGCGGCCAGCACGTCATCACCGATAAAGGCACCGATCTCGGCGAAGAGTTCGCCGAAGCGGGGCTGCCCGGCGACGTCGGCGGCGCTGATGCCGTGGATCCGGACGTTGTGGTAGTCGAAATGGTCGTGGTTCCGCGGGGGCCGCATCAGCCACGAGGCTTCCTCCACGATCCGTCCGCCCCGGACCTTGGTGAGTCCCACCGAGCAGGGCGAGCCCCGGAAGCCGTTCGCCGTCTCAAAGTCGATCGCAGTAAAGTCCAAACCCACGGCCCAACCTTACCGCCGGAAGCCGGCCAAACCTGTCAAGTACCCTTGAGGGGTGAACTTTCCTGTGATGAACGACCTCGCTGTGTCCATGCTGGGCGGGGCAGGACCGGTCCAGCCGCAGCTGGCCTCCTTCCTGCCCGACTGGCTGAACCCCCAGATCTTCCTGGCCGATCCTGCCCTCGCACCGTGGGTGGTCCTCCTTGTGTGCGGAATCGTCTTCGCGGAAACCGGCCTGCTGGTGGGGTTCTTCCTGCCGGGCGACTCCATGCTGTTCACCGCTGGCCTGCTCGTTGCAACGGACACCATCAAGTTCAACGTGTGGCTGTTCGCGCTGCTGATTGTGATTTCCGCCATCATCGGCAACCAGACGGGGTACCTGATCGGCTCCAAGGCCGGCCCCGCCATCTTCAACAAGCCCAACTCCCGCCTGTTCAAGCGTGAGAACGTGGAGAACGCGCACGCCTTCTTCGAAAAGCACGGCGGCAAGGCGCTGATCCTTGCCCGGTTCGTCCCCATCATCCGTACCTTTGTCCCGGTGATCGTGGGCGTGGCGCAGATGAACCGGAAGAAGTTCTTCCTGTACAACGTCATCGGCGCGGTGCTGTGGGGCGGCGGCGTTACCCTGCTCGGCTACCTCCTGGGCGACCGCATCCCGTGGGTCCGCGACAACCTCGACATCATCTTCATCGTCATCGTGCTGGTGTCGGTCCTGCCCATCGGCGTGGAGGTCCTCCGCGGCCTGTCCGCGAAGCGCCAGGCCGCGGCGTACGGCACCGACCCGGTGGACGAATTCATCGAGGAACACGCTCCGGAGGACGAGCAGAAGACGCCCCGCCTTCCGTAGTGACTGGATAAAAAAGGTGTGCTCCCCGGCCGGGGAGCACACCTTTTTCGTTCACCGGGCGGCCGGAATGTCAGGCCTTTGTTGCCTCCAGCGCTTCCACAATGGACGGCAGGAGCGCGCGGAACGCCTTGCCTCGGTGGCTGATGGCGTTCTTTTCCTCGGCGGAAAGTTCGGCGCAGCTGCGGTGCTCGCCGGCGGGCTGCAGGACGGGATCGTAGCCGAATCCTCCCGCGCCGCGGGGCTCGCGGAGCAAGACGCCCTCCAGCTGCCCGTACTCCACCACCTCGCGCCCGGGCGAACCGTCCACCGCGGGCACGGCAAGGGCTGCCGCGCACACGAACGCCGCGCCGCGGTGCTGGTCCGGAACATCGGACAGCTGGTTGAGCAGGAGCGCCAGGTTGGCCGCGTCGTCGCCGTGGCTGCCGGACCAGCGGGCGGAAAAGATGCCGGGCGCTCCGCCCATCACGTCCACGGCGAGGCCCGAGTCGTCGGCGATCGCAACGAGTCCCGTGGCCTGCGCGACGGCGCGGGCCTTCAGCAGTGAATTCTCCGCGAACGTCACGCCTGTTTCGACGACGTCGGGGGCACCAGCCGCCGCAGCGTCCACCACCTGCGTGTCGACGTCGAGCCCCGGAACCTGCCCCCGCAGCAGCTCACGCAGCTCCCGGAGTTTGCCCTTGTTGTGCGTGGCGAGGACCAGCCGCGGGGCGGCGCCTGCGGCGCTCACAGCGTGTCGGTCAGGGTTTCGCGCTGGATGGCCGCGAGCTGGGTGGTGCCCAGCAGTGCCAGGTCAAGGAGCTGGTCCAGCTCGGCCCGGTCGAAGGGCGCACCCTCGGCGGTTCCCTGGACCTCCACGAACTTTCCTGAGCCGGTGACCACCACGTTCATGTCGGTTTCGGCGCGGACATCCTCGACGTAGGGCAGGTCCAGCATGGGGACGCCGTCGATGATTCCCACCGATACCGCGGCAATGGTGTCGATGAGGGGCTGTGCGTTCCTTGCGATCAGCTTGTTGTCGCGGGCGAAGCGGATGGCGTCGGCCAGCGCCACATACGCGCCGGTGATGGCGGCCGTGCGGGTTCCGCCGTCGGCCTGGAGGACGTCGCAGTCAAGCACAATGGTGTTCTCGCCCAGGGCCTTGGTGTCGATGATGGAGCGCAGGGACCGGCCGATGAGCCGGGAAATTTCGTGGGTACGGCCGCCGATCTTACCCTTCACGGATTCGCGGTCGGAGCGGGTGTTCGTTGCGCGCGGCAGCATGGCGTACTCGGCGGTGACCCACCCCCGGCCCTCCCCCTTCAGCCAGCGGGGGACGCCGGCGGTCAGCGAGGCGGTGCACAGGACCCTGGTGTTGCCGAATTCGATCAGTGCCGATCCCTCAGCCTGGTTGGACCATCCGCGGGTGATACTGATGGGCCGGAGCTGGTCCGGGGCGCGGCCGTCGGCGCGCACGATGGGCACTGCAGTTGCTTCAGAAGTCATGCCTTTAGCTTATCCACTGCAGGTGGCGCCGGCCGCTGCCGGGAGCCCGGACCCCGCCGGACAACCTAGATGGTGTAATGCACTCCGGCAACGGCCACCGCAACGTCCCCGCCAAACACCGGCCGCGCCTCGGCCATCACGGTGGTCTGGGACGTCCACACGGGAATGTGGGTCAGCAGGAGGCGTCTGGCGCCTGCCGCGGCGGCGGCCTCCCCGGCGCGCTTGCCCGTCAGGTGGACGTCCTTGATGCCGTCATCCCGGCCTTCCTCGAAGGCAGCCTCGCAAAGGAAAAGGTCGGCGTCCTTGGCCGCTTCCTCGAGTCCGGCGCAGGAGTCCGTGTCGCCGGAATAGGTCAGGACGCGGGAGATTTGGTTGCCGTCTTTGTCCGGCTCCACCACCTCGACGCGGAGTGCGTAGCACTCCTCGATGGGGTGGTTGACCGCGAACGGCGTGACGGTGAACGGTCCCACGGTCACGGGCTGCCGCTCGGCCCAGTTGGTGAAGTCGAATTCCTCGTGCATCCCCGGGTCGAGGTCCAGGCCGTACGCGGTGGCCATCCGGTCCGCCGTGGCCGCCGGCCCCCAAACGGGGATCCGGTCGCGGCCCCAGCCGCCCGGCTTCCACCGGACCGCTACGTGCAGGCCGCAAAGGTCCATGCAGTGGTCCGGGTGGAGGTGGGTCAGGAAGATCGCGTCGATGTCCTCAAGGTCCGTGTAGCGCTGGATGGCACCGAGCGCACCGCTGCCCAGGTCCATGACAACCTTCCAGGTCCGTTCGCCGTCGGTGGCGGTCAGCAGGTAGCACGACGCCGGCGAGCCGGGGCCGGGAAACGAACCGGTGCAGCCTACGATGGTCAGCTTCACAGGGCGGAACCTCCGGAGCGGCCGGCATCCGCGAAGCCGGTGTCCACGAAGTTGGAGATCCGGGGGCGGTTCCGGGCGGCCTGCGCGGCGGCAATCATTTCCGGGGTGATCCGCGCCAGGCTTCCGGTGGGGTACTGCGCTGCCACATGGTCGACGTGGCGGACGGACAGCACCTCGGGGCCCAGGAACCGCCTGGCCAGGGCCTCGAACTGGGCGGCGTCGCCGGTGGCCACGAAGTGGTGTTCGGGCGGCGTCCCGGCCGTCCGTTGCAGGTCATGGGTGGCCAGGGCCCGGTACACGTCCTTTGCGGTTTCCTCGGCGCTGGACACCAGGGTGACGTCGGCGCCCATGACGTAGGAGATGACGCCGGTCAGCAGTGGGTAGTGTGTGCAGCCCAGCACCACGGTGTCCACTTCGGCGGTCTTTAGCGGCGCCAGGTATTCCTCCGCGACGGCCAGCAGGGCGGGCCCGGTGGTGATGCCCGCTTCCACATAGCTGACGAACTCGGGGCAGGCAACGGACGTGATGGCGAGGTCCGGAGCGGCTGCGAACGTGTCCTCGTAGGCGCGTGAGCCGATGGTCGCGGACGTCCCGATCACGCCCACGCGTCCCGTGCGGGTGGCCGCCACGGCCCGGCGGACGGCAGGCTGGATGACTTCGATGACCGGGATGCCGTACTTGGCCGTGTACCGTTCGCGGGCGTCACGGAGCACAGCGGCCGACGCCGAGTTGCAGGCGATGGTCAGCAGCTTGACGCCGGAGTCCACCAGTTCGTCCATCACGCCCAGGGCATTCGCCCGGACTTCGGCGATGGGCAGGGGGCCATAGGGCCCGTGGGCGGTGTCCCCCACATAGAGGATGGACTCGTTGGGGAGCTGGTCGATGATGGAGCGGGCCACGGTAAGGCCCCCTACACCGGAATCGAAGACGCCGATGGGGCGTGCTTCCAGGGCGGCGGCCGGGAGGCCGCCGGCTGCGGAGGCCTGTTCAGCTGCCGCTGACGGGTCCATGCTCGAGGCTGTTGTCATGATTATTCGAGGATAGGTGCTCGCTGAAGCGTCAGCCATCATCTTGTGGCCCGCGACTCATGTCTAATTTGTCACAGGGCCGGCAAGGACGGTGGCGGGCACCCCTCAACGGCGGCTTTCAAGCGACTGCAGCATGGCCTGGACCAGCGATTCCTGCAGCCAGGTGGCGAAGTTATAGACCAGGGCCAGGTAGCTTTCCACGTCCTCGGCCTGGGACCAGTCCTGCATCAGGTGGACGTGCTCGGCGTCCTCCTCATCCCGGATGTCCAGGCGTTCGGCCAGCACCAGCCGGACGTCGTTCAGCGCCATTGACCAGTGCTTGGCCCCCTCGGGCGTCAGCACGATCTCCTCTTTGTCCAGATCCAGCGCGGCGGCCCGCAGGGCCCCGATCTTCGTCTCGCGCAGGGACCGCTCGGTGAGCTGGCGGAACTCAAGGGACGCGGCGCCGTCGTCCTTCACAACGTTGGGCAGGAGGCGCTTGACCGCACGGTCGGACGGCTCAGCCACGTCCATGTCCAGGCCAATGAGCGCAGCCAGGGGATCCTGGCCGGTACGGTCCTCCGGCTGCAGCATGGAAATGACGTCATCGATCAGGCTCCGCAGCAGCTCCCGCTCAGCCGGTTCGAGGTACCCCGTGATGCCTTTCAGCCCGTTCTTGAATGCCTTAGCCACGTTTCCCCTTGCCCTGGCCCGGTCCGCCGGACTTCCCTGAGTTGCCGCCGGGACCGCCGCTGGCTTTTTCCACGGTGGCCCACAGCCCGAAGCCGTGCATGGCTACGGCGTGCCGTTCCACCTGTTCCTTGCTGCCGTGGGTCACGATCGAACGGCCCTTCTTGTGGACCTCCATCATGAGCTTGTTCGCTTTGCTCTCGGAGTAGCCGAAGTAGCTTTGGAACACGTAGCTGACGTAGCTCATGAGGTTGACGGGATCGTTCCAGATCACCAGGTTCCAGGGGATGTCCGGTGCGGTCAGGGAATCTGTGGATTCCGCTGTTCCGGTCCGGGTGCCCTCCTGCGTATCAGGGCCGAGCGCAACGCTTAAGGTCATCTGTCCATTCTAAGGGGGAGGATGGGCACACGCCGGGTGGGCCCACGACGGCGAGGGCCCCGCGGCGAAGCGAAGCGAGACGTGGGAGCCGGTGGGGACTAGAGTGAATTTCGTGAGTACCTCTGCCGGCTGGGACCATCCCCGCACGTCCTTTTACACTGACCACTACGAGCTGACCATGCTGCAGGCATCACTCCATTCGGGCGCCGCGCACCGCAAATCGGTATTTGAGGCGTTCGCCCGCCGGCTCCCCGACGGCCGGCGCTACGGCATCGTGGCCGGGACGGGCCGGCTCCTGGAAGGCATCGCCAACTTCCGCTTCGGTGAGGCCGAGCTGGAGTTCCTGGAGCGCACCAACGTGGTGAACCGCCAGACACTGGAGTACCTGGCGTCCTACCGTTTCTCCGGCGACATCTGGGGCTACGCCGAGGGCGAAGCGTACTTTCCCAACTCCCCCATCCTGATCGTCGAGGCAACGTTCGCCGAGGCCTGCATGCTGGAGACCTATCTCCTGTCCGTCCTTAATCACGACAGCGCCATCGCTTCCGCCGCCTCCCGCATGGTCAGCGCAGCGCACGGCCGGCCGTGCATCGAGATGGGTTCCCGGCGCACCCATGAGGAAGCGGCTGCGTCCGCCGCGCGCGCCGCCGTCATCGCCGGATTCGACAGCACCTCCAACCTGGAAGCCGGTATCCGCTACGGCATCAAGACTGTAGGCACCGCAGCCCACTCCTTCACCCTCCTGCACGACACCGAACGGGACGCCTTCGAGGCACAGCTTGCCGCGCTCGGCGAGGGCACGTCCCTCCTGGTGGACACGTACGACGTCGAAACGGCCGTCCGTACGGCCGTGGACCTGGCAGGTTCCCGGCTGGGCGCCGTACGGCTGGATTCCGGCGACCTGGTGGACCAGGCCCAGTGGGTGCGCCGGCTCCTGGACGACCTCGGCAACGAGAACACCAAGATCGTGGTCACCTCCGACCTCGATGAATATGCGATCGCCGCCCTGCAGTCCGCCCCGGTGGATTCCTACGGTGTGGGCACGTCCCTGGTGACCGGTTCCGGCGCGCCCACCGCGAGCATGGTCTACAAGCTGGTCAGCCGCACCGACGATGACGGGGACTTCGTCTCCGTCGCCAAGGCCGCCAAGAACAAGGCCAGCGTGGGCGGGCGCAAGTACGCGCTGCGCAAGCTGGACGAACGGGGCATTGCCACCGCCGAGATCGTGGGCGTCGGCCGCCGCCCGGAGGATGACGGCAATGACCGGTCGCTGCTGCAGCAGTTCATGAAAAACGGCGAGCTGCTGCCGGGATGGACCGGACACGAAGGCGTACTCCGTGCGCGCCGGCGCCACGCTGATTCGATGGCCGAACTGCCGCCGGTGGTTAACCGCCTGCAGCGCGGCGAGGCTGCCATCCCCACCATCTACGAGGAGAACTGATGTCGCGTGCGCTGATCATCGTCGATGTCCAGAACGATTTCTGCGAGGGAGGCTCGCTCGCCGTCGAGGGCGGTGCAGCGGTAGCCGGCGCCATCAGCGACTATGTGGACGCCCACCACAACGAGTTCGACCACATCGTGGCCACCCAGGACTGGCACATCGATCCCGGCGACCACTTCTCGGAGAACCCTGATTTCAAGGACAGCTGGCCGCCGCACTGCGTGGCCGGCACCCGCGGCGCCGAGCTCCATCCGGATCTGGATACGGAATACATCCAGGCGTACTTTCAAAAGGGCCAGTATGCCGCAGCGTATTCCGGCTTCGAGGGGCTCCTGGCTCCCGAGGACGCCGTGCCCACCGGAGAGCGCCAGCCCGGCGCCCTGCCCGGCGGCGACGATGTGGACAGGTTCGCTCCCGACGAGGACGCCATCGGCCTGGACGACTGGCTGCAGAGCCATGACGTGGAGGACGTTGTGGTGGTGGGCATCGCCACCGACTACTGCGTGATGGCCACGTCCCTCGACGCCGTCCAGGCCGGCTATGCAGTCACCGTGATCCGTTCCCTGACTGCGGGAATAGCCGGGGACCTCGAGGAGGCCGTGGCGGAGATGGAGCTTGGCGGCGTGGACGTCGCCTGACGCCGGCCTCCCGACAGCCAAGTGCAATAAGCAGGACATAGCGGTGGCCCGGGTGCTCAGCACCCGGGCCACCGCTATTGCATCACCGCTATTTCCGGCCGATGAACCAGTCCTGGAGCTTCCGCAAACGCGACTGCAGCTGCTCCTCGTTGGCCTGCGCCACGGGCGGACCGCCGCACACGGTGCGCAGTTTGGTATGGACCACGCCGTGCGGCGTACCGGTCCGGGCGGACCAGGCTGCCACGTTCTTGGCCAGCTCGTTCCGCAGGTCCATCAGCATCCGGTGATCGGGGACAGCCGGGGCCTGGCTTTCCGCGGCCGCGGCGGGCGCCTTCCGGTTCTTCCGGTTCAGCTGCTCGTGCTGCCGCTGGCGCAGGAGCGTGCCCACCTGCTCTGCATCGAGCAGGCCGGGGATACCCAGGAAGTCCATCTCGTCGTCGGACCCCACCTCGCCGCCGGTGCCGAACTCGCCGCCGTCGAAAAGCACCCGGTCAAACGACGCCTGCGAGTCCAGGGCCTCGAACTTGCCCTTGGTGAGGCTGTCGGAGGCCTTGTCCTCGCGGTTGGCCTCCGCCATCAGCGAGTCTTCCGGGTTGAACAGGCCGTCGCCGTCCTCCTTCTCGGGGCGGTCCAGGGCATGGTCCCGCTCCGCTTCCATGGAGTTGGCCAGCGCCATCAGCTGCGGGACGGACGGCAGGAAGACCGACGCCGTCTCGCCCCTTTTGCGGGCACGCACGAAGCGGCCCACGGCCTGGGCGAAGAACAGCGGCGTGGACGTCGAGGTGGCATAGACCCCGACGGACAGCCGCGGGACGTCCACGCCTTCGGACACCATGCGGACGGCCACCATCCAGCGTGTTTCCCCCGCCGAGAACTCCTCGATCTTGCTCGAGGCCTTGGCGTCATCGGAGAGGATCACCGTGGGCGACTGGCCCGTGATCTTCTTCAGCTGCCCTGCGTAGGCACGCGCATCCTCGTGGTCCGTGGCAATGACCAGGCCACCGGCGTCGGGAACGGTGCGGCGCACCTCACTGAGGCGCTTGTCGGCCCCGGCCAGGACGGCCGGAATCCACTCGCCGGCAGGGTTCAATGCCGTCCGCCACGCGTGGGAGGTGATGTCCTTGGTCACCGCGGCCTCGCCCAGCGACGCTGCCATCTCCTCGCCGGCGCTGGTGCGCCAGCGCATCTGTCCGGAGTAGGCCATGAACATCACGGGCCGGACCACGTGGTCCCGCAGCGCGTTCCCGTAGCCGTACGTGTAGTCAGCCTTTGAGCGGCGGATGCCATCCCGGTCCTCGGCGTATTCCACGAAGGGGATGGGCGAGGTGTCCGAACGGAACGGGGTACCCGTCAGGGACAGCCGGCGCACCGCAGGGTCGAAGGCCTCGCGCAGGCCGTCGCCCCAGGACAGTGCCTCACCGCCGTGGTGGATCTCGTCCAGGATCACCAGGGTGCGTGCAGCTTCGGTCTTGGCCCGGTGCAGCAGGGGCTTGCTGGCCACCTGGGCGTACGTAACGGCAACCCCGATGAAGCCGCGGCCGTGCTGGCCGTCGGAGTTCTTGAAGTTGGGGTCGATGGCGATGCCCACCCGGGCCGCCGCGTCCGCCCACTGCCTCTTGAGGTGGTCCGTGGGCGCCACGATGGTCACCCTGTTGACGGCGCCGGACTCGATGAGCGTGGACGCCACCCGCAGTGCGAAGGTGGTCTTACCGGCGCCGGGGGTGGCTACCGCCAGGAAATCCCGGGGGTTGTTCCGCAGGTAGAGGTCGAGTGCTTCCTGCTGCCAGGCACGGAGTTTCGGGGCGGTTCCCCAGGCTGCACGTTCCGGATAAGCCGGAGGCAGGGTGGGGCCGCCAAAGAGTGTTTCCGTCACTATTTGTTGTTGCCTGAGTCCCCTCCGGGACCCTTGCCGCCGTCATTGCCCGGGCGGAGGCCGTCGTAGACCTCTTTGCACATCGGGCACACCGGGAACTTCTTCGGATCCCGGCCCGGCGTCCAGACCTTGCCGCACAGGGCGATGACGGGTTCACCGGTCAGCGCGGACTCCATGATCTTTTCCTTGCGCACATAATGCGCAAAGCGCTCCCGGTCGCCCGGCTCCACCTCCTGGCGCAGTTCCTCGCGCTCGATGGTGGCTGTGGACGTTCCAGCCCCGGAAAGCTCGCGCATCGGGTCGTTTTCGAGAGGGTCCGTCATGCTAGTCATGCCTACCATCTTAGCCGTTCCGGGGAACAGGCGTTCGACGGCGGCGCCGCCGTGGCGCCGTCCCGAACCTCCCGCCGTCGTGCGTTGCAGCCCTGCTCCAGTCAGGAATTTGGGGCGCTACAGGCCTTGCCAGGCGGGCTTGTTGTCATAGGTGTGCCGGTAAAAATCGGCAAGCTTCAGCGCCGAGGCCGCCGCTTCGTCCAGCAGGACGGTGGCGTGGGGATGGAACTGCAGCACCGAGGCCGGGCAAATGGCCGAGACAGGGCCCTCCACGAAGTCGCGCACGGCCTGGGCCTTCTGCGCGCCGGTGGCGAGCAGGATCACATGCCGCGCCTCCATGATGGTTCCCAGCCCCTGCGTGAGGACATGGTGCGGGACCTCGGCCAGGCTGTTGAAGAACCGGGCGTTGTCACGGCGTGTCTGCTCGATCAGGCTCTTGATCCGGGTGCGGGAGGCAAAGGAGGACCCGGGCTCGTTGAAGGCGAGGTGGCCGTCGGTACCCACGCCCAGGAGCTGCAGGTCAACGCCGCCGGCGGCCGCGATGGCTTCCTCATAGGCCTGGCACGCGGCGGGGATGTCCTGCGCCGTCCCGTCAGGTCCGTGGACGTTCTCCGGAGCGATGTTGACCCGGTTGGTGAATTCGCGCCGGATCACCTCCCGGTAGGACTCGGGGTGACCGGCGGGCAGGCCCACGTATTCGTCGAGGGTGAACGCGGAGGCCTGGCTGAAGTCCAGGCCGCCCTCGTGCCGGTCGGCCAGCTCGTCGTAGACCGGCAGCGGCGAGGAACCCGTGGCGAGGCCCAGCACGGCGTTGGTCTTATGCCGGACCAGGTCCTCGATGGCGTCCGCCGCCAGCTTTCCAATCTGCTTGCTGCTGCCCAGGATGACGATTTCCATGCTGTTTCCTCCCCTGCCGTGACGGTTTACGTCAGCGGTTGACGGCCACCTGGGCCAAAAGCTCCGGGCCGCGCGCGTCAAGCCATTTTCCGCCCAGCCGCACGCCCACCACAAACAGGACAAGGCCCAGGACGCTTCCCACCGCGAGGTTGATCCAGCCGAAGACGCTGTTTCCCGTCACCAGCTGTGCGATCAGCAGTGCGGCCTCGGGCAACACCAGGACCAGCAGGACCAGCATTCCGCCGAACTGCACAGCCAGTGTCTGCCCCACGTTGCCGGGCGGCTTCTTGAAGGGGCTGTCCCCTGGCAGCGGAACGGCCACGGTATAGCGCGCCGACACGACGGAGGCCAGCCCCAGGCCCGTAAAGAGGATCCCCAGGCTCAGCCCGAGCTGGCCCGGCAGCCCGGACCAGTCACCGGTGAATGCCGAATGGCCCACGGCGAACACGAGCACCACGGGGAGGGCGAACGCCAGGCAGGCAAGTGCGCGGCCCAGCCGGTCCGCCACTCCCCGGACGCCCGTTGCCACGTGCAGGGCGAAGGCGGTGTTGTCATAGGAGACGTCGGCAGAGATGGACCAGGCAAGGATGAAGGCGGACAGGGGGGCAAGGACAGCAAGGCTGGAGAAGTCACCCGTCTGGGCCCCCTGGAATCCCAGCACCACGGGCAGCAGCGGGATGACCACGAGGGACCCGGAGTAGCGCGGGTCGCGGAACCAGTAGGTCAGCGACCGTGCCATCACCGCGCCGGCCGGTACCGCCGGCAGGAGTCCCAGGAGCCCCAGTTTGCCGCCCTTGCGCTTGCCGCTGCCGGCAGAGGGCGGCGTGACGAGGGCACGTTCCAGCAGGAGCTTCCAGCACCATGTCAGGGCAGCGAGCGCGGCAACGGAGACCAGGAGCTTCAGCGCCGCCGGCCCAAACTGGCCGGCATGGACATCACCGGCGAGGGACCACGGCGCGCCCAGCGGAGTCCAGGACAATGTCTGTGCGAATTCCGGCAGGAACCCTGTGGACGCCGAGATTCCCTGGCCCACTCCCGCCACGATCGGCCCCATCAGGACCAGCGGCACCATAAACGCGATGGCACTGACGTCCTTGAAGCGCCGGGAGGCGGCAAGGCTGGCGGTGGCCGTGGTCACCACCTTGGCGAGCACAACGCAGGTGAGGACTCCCAGCGCAGCTCCCAGCAAGGCGGCGAGGGCGGGCAGTACACCCCGGAACCAGGTCACCACCGTGGACAGGGCCACCAGTGCCGTGGCCAGGCCCGGAATGCCGATCAGTCCGCCCAGGGCAAGCCCCGCCAGCATCTGCTTCATGGGTATGGCGAAGGTGGTGAAGCGGGCCGGGTCCAGGGTCATGTCGGTGGCGGAAGCCACCACCGGGATGATTCCCCAGCCAAGGACAGCGGCTGACCCGCCGAGGACCACGGCGGTCTGTGCGAGTTCGGGGTCGGCCGTTCGCAGCAGGACCAGGGCCACCACCAGCGTTGCGATAATGCCCAGCGCATAGAGTCCCGCAAAAGCCATGCCTACCAGCTGCCACGGGCTGCGCCGGAGGCCGTTGCGCAGCAGGGTCAGCTTCAGCCTCAGAAGGTGCGCAACCATTCCAGCCCTTCCGTGTGGCTGCGGCCGCCCACCAGCTGGACGAACCGGTCTTCGAGGGATGCACCGCCGCGGACTTCATCCACGGTGCCGGCAGCCAGCAGCCGGCCGCCCGCCACCACGGCCACGTGGTCGCACATCCGCTGGACCAGGTCCATCACGTGGCTGGACACGATCACGGTGCCGCCGGACGCCACGTAGCTGTCCAGGATGGAGCGGATGTTGGCCGCGGACACCGGATCCACGGCTTCGAAAGGTTCGTCGAGGACCAGCAGGCGCGGCGCGTGGATCAAGGCGGAGGCGAGAGCGATTTTTTTGGTCATGCCGGCTGAATAGTCCACCACCAGCGTTCCGGCGTCCTGCGACAGGTCCATGGCGGCCAGCAGCTCGCCCACCCGGGATGCCACGACGTCCTTCTGCATGCCCCGCAGGAGGCCGGCGTAGGTAATCAGCTGCTCGCCCGTCAGCCGGTCGAACAGCCTGACGCCGTCGGGCAGGATGCCCATGAGCTTCTTGGCTTCCAGTGGCCGGGTCCAGACGTCCACGCCGTGCACCACTGCCGTGCCGAAGTCAGGACGCAGGAGCCCGGTGGCCATGGACAGCGTGGTGGTCTTGCCGGCACCGTTTGGTCCCACGATGCCGAAGAAGGAGCCGGCCGGAACATCCAGGCTGATGCCGTCCACCGCGATTTTTTCGCCAAACCGTTTGGCAAGGCCCCGGATGGACAGGGCCGCCACGGGCCCTGGTTGCGGTGCCGGGTCAGGTATCGGAGCGCTCATGAAGCCAGACTAGCCCTCACCATCCGGTCCGGGGGTCCTCCCGCAGGAGTAGCAAAAAAGGCGTACGAAGGGATCCGTTGCTGATGCCTCCGAAGCGCGCGCTGCTACCGCACTTTCCGGATACGGATGGGGCCTTTGGCGGTGGAGGGATCAACCACCGAGCCGCCCTGGGTGATCTGCACCTCGCCTGCGTCAACCAGCCGGCGCGCGGCCCGCCGGGCAGGCTCCATGAGGTCGCGCCAGTTTTCGTCGCCCACGGCACGTGCTGCGTCCGACGGGCAGATGGTGGACGACGCCGCCCTGGCCGCCAGGAGCTCCAGGATCGCGGCTTCGAGTTTCTGCCCTGCCGGGTCGCCAGGGGCTTGTGCCCCGTCGGGCTGCCGGTCCGTCATCATCCACGCACCAACTAGAACGTGCGCCTCGGCAGGGCCCGCTCGTACTGCGGGGCCCACGGAATGTCATGGCCCAGCTCGAAGGCCGCACGCAGCCACCAGTGCGGGTCCCGGAGCGCTGCCCGTGCGATGAGGACCGCATCGGCCTGGCCCGTGGCGATGGCGTGCTCGGCCTGGCCTGCCGACGTCAACAGGCCAACCGTTCCGGTGGGAATACCCGCTTCCTCCCGGATGGCGGCGGAGAACCCGGTCTGGTACCCCGGCCGGGGTGTGATGCTTTGGTGGGCCACCGCTCCCCCGCTGGAAACGTCGATCAGGTCCACGCCCCGGGCGGCGGCTTCGCGGGCAAGGCGGACCGATGCCGGCAGGTCGATGCCGCCCTCTGCCCAGTCGGTAGCGGAGATCCTCAGCAGCAGCGGCATCGAGTCCGGGATGACCGCCCGCACGGCATCGACGACGGCCAGCATCAGGCGGTTGCGGCCGGTTTCGTCACCGCCCCATTCATCGTCCCGCAGGTTGGCCAGCGGGCTTTGGAACTGGTGCAGCAGGTAACCATGGGCACCGTGGATCTCCACCGTGTCAAAGCCCGCCTCAACGGCGCGCACGGCCGCCGCGGCAAAATCGGAGATCACTTCCTGGATCTGTTCCGCCATCATGGCGGCGGGAGCGGCATACCCCTCAAACGCCAGCGGCGACGGCCCCAGAGTGGTCCAGCCGCCGTCGGATACGGGGACGCTGCCGTGCTTGCCGGAGAAGGGCCACCACGTGGATGCCTTACGGCCGGCATGCGCCAGCTGGGCTCCGATTTTGGCGCCTGCCGCTCCGTGCCGGTGCACGAACGTGGTGATTCGCTGCCACGCTTCCGCCTGGGCGTCGTTGTACAGGCCGGCGTCGCGTGGGCTGATGCGGCCTTCGGGACTCACGGCGGACGCCTCGGCGAGGATCAGCGCCGCACCGCCGGCGGCAAAGGAACCCAGGTGCATCAGGTGCCAGTCGTTGGGCACGCCGGGGGCGGCGTCGGGGTCGCAGCTGTACTGGCACATGGGCGACACCCAGCCGCGGTGCTGAAGCTCGAGTGAGCGCAGCTTCAGCGGCTCGAAAAGCGCCGGCACTAGAAGAGGACCCTCGCGAGGGCCTGCCGCGCCTTGCCGACGCGTTCGTCCGATGCCCCCACCACGTCGAAGAGTTCCAGGAGCCGGACCCGCGCAGTCTCGCGTTCAGGGCCGAAGTTCCTCCCGATGAACGCCACCAGGCGGTTCAGCGCGTCCTCCACGTGCCCGCCTGCCACGTCCAGGTCGGCAACGCCCAGCTGGGCCTCCACGTTGTCCGGCTCGTCGGCGGCCAGCGTACGGAGCGCCTCACTGTCCTGGGCGGACAGGGGCTGCAGCCTCGCCATGAGCTCAACCTGGGCAAGCCCGGCCTTGGCGTCATGGTCCGACGGCATCTCGTTCAGCGCCTGCCGGTAAAAACCGGCGGCAGCCTCGTAGTCGCCGGCCTCGATGGCATCGAAGGCGGCCTGGTGCAGGGGCGGCAGCGGTGCGGGCTCCGGTTCCCCCGCGGCACCTGCGTTCAGGCTGCCGGTCACGCCGTTTGCGGCAGCCACCTTCAACAGTTCGTCGAAGAGGCTGCGCACCTGCTGCTCGTCCGCACTGCCCTGGAAGAGCGGCACAGGCTGTCCCTTCAGGACCGCGACGGCGGTGGGAACGGCCTGCACCTGGAACGCCTGGGCCAGTTGCGGGAAGGCGTCGATGTCTGCGGCCCCGAGGACCAGCCGGCCGCCGTAGCTTGCCACCACGCGGTCCAGGGTTTCCAGCATGCCGGTGGATTCCGGCGAGTACGGGGCCCACAGTGCAAAGACCACGGGCACCTGCGCGGACAGTTCCACGAGCTGCTGGAAGTTGGCTTCGGTGACGTCGACCCTCAGCTCGGGCCCGCCGGCCTGCGCCCCCTCCGGCCCGTTCCCGGCCGGCGCGCCTGTCCCGGCAGGTACTCCGGTTGCGGCCGGCGCTGCAGGGCGCTGTTTCAAGGTGGAAAGGTCGACGGCGCCACGCAGGTTAAGCAGGCTGGCAGCGGCTGGAGGGACAGGGCGGGAAGCTGGCGAACTCATGCTTTCCACTTTAGCCACTCCGGCCGCTGCCGGAAGTACTGCGGTAGTCGGGTTACTTGAAGCTGGCCCCCACCAGGCCGCGGGTTGCCGCGACGAGCTTCATGGGATCGGTCGATCCTGCCGGCGGAACATACACCGCCATGGATTCGGCGAAGCTGAGCACCATTCCGGTGGTGGTTTCCTTGCCGCCGGCAAGGGCTGCGGCGTCGTCCCCGATGGTCAGTTTGTCGCCGGCCGCCTTGGGCGTCCCTTCGAAGCTGAAGTTGATCCGGCCCAGGACCAGCGCGCCGCCGTCTTCGGTCCGGAAGACAACCGTGCTTTCCGGAGCCACCTTGTGGGTGAAGGAGAAGTTGCCGTTCTCGCCGGCCTTGACCACTTCAGCCTGGTAGGACAGCGTGTCAGCGATGTACGGCGAGGACTCGCCTTCCACCAGCTTGTCCTTGAAGGCCGAGTCTGGGGTGGTCAGGCGGTCTGCCAGCCCCGAAAGGGCTTCTTCGCCGCTGTACAGGAGCCCCGTCTTGTCCCCGGCTGCCAGGGTGTCGGTTCCCGTGCGGCTGATCGTGGGGAAGGTGGTGCCGGGCTGGAGCGGACTGGTTTCCATCAGCTTGTAGTTCTCGCGGGGGGACTGCTGGACCAGGGTCAGCAGCTGCGGGACCACATTGCCGTCGCCCTGCGTGACGGCCAGCACCGAGCGGGGCCAGTCGCGGTCACTGGTGACAACCGTGGTGAGCAGCTTGGTGGACCGTACCGGCATCCGGGCCTCGTAGGAACCCACCTGCGAGCGGATCTTGTAGTTCTGGGTGCGGACCTCCAGTTCCGTGCCGGCCACGCGCTCGCTGAGCTGTGCAGCATCCTTGGCCGCATCGCCGGCGTCGGCAGCGCTGGAAACCTGTTCCAGGATGCGCCGGAACTGGGCGTCCAGCAGGACCGGGGACGCAGCCTCTTCCTGCGCGGCGGACGATGAGGAGCCGGAGGGCTCGGGGGCGGGTGTCGCGGCGTTCGCGGCAGTACCGGTACCCGCCAGGACAGCTGCGGTGATACCGGCGGCCACCATGCTGGCGCGCGACGCCGTCCGGGCCTCGCTCTTGGCACGGGCACGCTGGGCGAAGCCGCTGCCCGCGCCGTCGCCTCCGCCTTCACCGTTGGGCTTGCGGGCCGAGAGCAGCGCCAGCGCAATGCCGCCGAGGATCAGCAGGGAGCCCAGGACGATCAGCGGGATGGCCCAGGGAGTGGAGGTGTCGTTCGGGAACGTCATGGACACGGAGGCGGGAGCAGCCTTGGTGCCGTCGGACGCGAGCAGGAGGGTCCAGTCGCCGTCAGCCGGAGGGGTCCAGGAGTACTCCAGTTCGCCGCTGGCGTTCTCGGTGGAAACCCAGAGATCCGAGCCGGCCGGGTTGGGTGCCGTGGCTTCGCCGTCGGCATGCTCCACCTGCAGCGACTTGCCGTCCTCGGAAACGCCGCTGATGGTGTTGTGGGCTGCCTGGCCCACCCACGCGTCCACGTCATCGGGACGGCCGGCGGCGAGCATGAAGTTCCCGTCACCTTCGATGGTGATCTTGACGGTGCCGCCGTGAAGGGTGCGCAGATTCTGGTCAATGACGGTCAGCGGCGCCTCCGCGGCATCGGCCGGCGCGGACGCCGTGAAGGTCTCGGAGGGGGCCCAGATGGTTCTCTGGCCGATGCCGGCCAAAAGTGTCAGGAGGCCGAGCAGCACGAGTGCGACTGCAGTCTTTAAACGCAAGGGAACACCTATCATCAGCGGGGGTTTACCTTCAATAGTAACCGTTTTGTTACCACGGCCCCGGATGGACGGCCCGTGAGCCGCCCGCAGCAGGCCCGGGCGGCGGCTCCTCCGCGGCTATTGACAAGGCGGCTGATAGTGTTTGCGATGATCATCACACCGGCCCGCCGACGCGGTGCCACGCACGGAACAGGCCCGAAAAACCAGTGACTGACAAGACGGACGAGTCCTCCGCGGCAGACGGGAATCCTCGAAGCCAGGAGCCTCCGGCTGCCGTCCCCCCGGGACCCGAAGCTGTGCGCCGGAAAGGCTCCGCGGCGTCCGCCCTTGGCCTGGTGGCCCGGCGGCTTCGCCAGCCGCTGCCGGGTGCGCAGCCGAGGCTCCGGTTCGAAATGCCGCCTGAGTACGTCCAGGAGCACCAGGCCGGCGAGGATGAAGCTGACCTTGACAGCGAGGTGCGGCCGCAGTTCGGCCGCCCGGGCCCCCGGATGTCGCCGCAGCACCCCCTGTACCTCGGGTTCATGGGAACGGTGGGCGTGGGGCTTGCCCTGCTCGTGTACTGGATCGGCTCCAACACCACGCAGCTGCTGCTGTGGATCGTGGCGGCGCTGTTCATCGCCCTCGGCCTGGAACCGGTGGTGGGCTGGCTGGAGAACCGCAAAATCCCCCGCCCGGCCGGCATCCTGGTCTCGGTCACCGTGCTGATCAGCGCCGTCGTCGGTTTTTTCGCCACCCTGATCCCCACCATCGTGGAGCAGGTGACGGAAATCGTGGAGCAGGCACCGGTCTGGATCCGGGACTTCATCGACTCCGAGTTTTTCCGCAGCCTTGATGACCAGTTCGGGGTGCGGGACCGCGTGTCCGAAGAGCTGGACAAGTTCGTCAACGACCCCGCCGCGGTGGGCGGGATCTTCGGCGGCGTGGTGGGCTTTGGATCCACAGTTGCCAACGGCCTGTTCGGCACCCTGATTGTGCTGGTCCTGAGCCTGTATTTCCTGGCCGCGCTGCCTGCCATGAAGAAATGGGGATACCGGCTGGCCCCGCGCTCCCGCCGCAACCGGGTGGAGGCCCTGTCCGAGGAAATCACCCGTTCAGTGGGCAACTACGTGATTGGACAGGCCTGCGTGGCACTGCTCAACGCCACGTTCGCCTTCATCGTGATGTCCATCGTGGGCATCCCGTTCGCCCTGCTGCTCGCGTTCGTGGTTGCCCTGCTCGCGTTCATCCCCCTGGTGGGCGGCATGATCGCAGGCATTGTGGTGCTGCTCGTCTCGCTGACGGAGGGCTGGCAGACCGCCGCAATCTACGGCATCTGCTACTTCGCGTACCTGCAGTTCGAGGCCTACTTCATCTCGCCGCGCATCATGCAGAAGGCCGTGGCAGTGCCCGGTGCCGTTGCCGTCATTTCCGTCATCGCCGGCGGCAGCCTCCTGGGCGTCCTGGGCGCCCTGATCGCCATCCCCACGGCAGCCGCCGTCCTGCTGCTGATCCGGGAGATCTACATCGTCAGGCAGGACCAGCACTAGCGGCTGGTCCGCCTAGGCCGACGCGGTGGCGGCGGGCCCGTCCCACTCCTGCGGCAGCCCGGCAGCGCCGGAGCCTGCCTCGGTGACCTCGTCGACGATCTCGTTCAGGACCCGGGAAGCGTACTTCTCCCCCACCCACAGGTGCTTGGCTCCTGCCACGCCCACCACGCGCGCCTGGGGCACCAGGCTGAACCGCTCCGCCGCCTCGGCCGGCTGCAGGAAGTCATCGTGCTCCGGCACCAGGACCGTGAGGGGCTTGCCCGATTCAGCCCACTGCTGCAGGTGCTTGTCCGTGGCGCGGTGCAGCGGCGGTGACAGGAGGACCGCGCCTTCCACCTGCGACGCAACCGGTTCCACTGCCCCATACATCAGGGCCAGTTCCGTGCCGAAGGACCAGCCCACCAGCCACCTGTTGGGCAGGCCCCGCCCGACGGCGAAGCGGACGGCGGCCTCGACGTCGTACTTTTCGCCGATGCCCTCCTCGAAGGTGCCGGTGCTTGTCCCATGCGGAGAGGCGGTCCCGCGGGTATTGAACCGCAGCACAGCAATGCCTGCCAGGGCCGGCAAACGGTAGGAGGCCTTGCGGTAGACATGTGAGTCCATGAATCCGCCGTGGGTGGGCAGCGGATGAAGGGTGATCAGCGTGGCTTGGACCGGCCCTGATTCGGGCAGCGCCAGTTCCCCAATCAGGGTATGTCCGTCGTCCGTCTGCAGCTGCACGTTTTCGCGCCGCGCGGGCAGGACCGTGGAGGCCCGGATGGGAACAGGGGTGCCGGAGGAGCTGAATTCGTACGACGCCGGATCAAAAGTCATGCATGCCAGCTTAGCGAGAGCAGGGGTCCGGCCGCTCGCGGTACTTAGCGGTAGCGGTAACTGCGCGACATCCAGCAGTTGGTGTGCCAGTGGCGCCGCTCCGCCAGGCCGGCTGCCGCCCCGAAGAGATGGTCGTCCTTCCAGACCACCAAATGCGCGACGCCGGGCAGCACCGCGGTGGAGCATTCCGGGCAGATGTAGGTCTTCTCGGCGTTTTTGGCGGTCATGGTGCGGACCATCCACTCACCGTCCGGCGCGCTCTCCCGCCGGGCGATGCCTGCCCGCGCCCGTTCCAGGTCAAGTTCAGGCACCTCGCCGCCGCCCTTCCTGCCACCGATCCGGCCGGAAGCGGCACCCTTGCCGGAGACAGGACGGCGGGGACGGTTGGAACGCGGCATGCATCCATTCTGCCCCAGCCACCCGCCGTCGCCGCGCGTCCCCGATTGCCGGCAGCGCCGTCGTCGGGATCAGCCCGGGCAGCGGCAGACGGTAGTCTGTACGGCGTGCGACTTGTCATAGCCCGATGCTCCGTTGATTATGTTGGCCGGCTCAAAGCCCACCTCCCCCTCGCCACCAGGCTCCTGCTGGTGAAGGCGGACGGTTCTGTGCTCGTCCATTCGGACGGCGGCTCCTACAAGCCGCTCAACTGGATGAGTCCGCCGGCTACCCTCCGGGTTTCCTCGCCGGAAGACGTGGACCTCGAACTGGGCGTCGTTGAGCAGTGGACCGTCCAGTCAGCCAAGACCGATGACCGGCTGATCATCAACATCCACGAAAAGCTCAGCGACTCATCGCACGATCTGGGGGTTGATCCCGGACTGATCAAGGACGGCGTGGAGGCAGACCTCCAGCGGCTCCTGGCTGAACAGATCGAAACACTGGGCACCGGGTACTCGCTGATCCGCCGCGAGTACTTCACCGCCATCGGTCCGGTGGACATCCTGGCACGCGACGCTGACGGAGCCACCGTGGCCATCGAACTCAAGCGCCGTGGCGACATTGACGGCGTGGAGCAGCTGACCCGCTACCTCGAGCTTCTGAACCGCGATCCGCTCCTGGCCCCCGTCCGCGGGATCTTTGCAGCCCAGCAAATCAAGCCGCAGGCCAAGGTGCTGGCCAACGACCGCGGGATTGACTGCGTCACCCTGGATTATGATGCGATGCGCGGCGTTGACGACAGCGAATCCCGGCTCTTCTAGAAGTACCTATCCCTCGGGCCTTTTACCGAATTCGCCCCTGACGAGGCATTTAACCCGGTCTTTACCTAAATTTTGTTTCTTTCGACGTCCAAACCGTTGACCTGCGGGAACGGGCATGAAATTCTTGTCTCAGTCTTTGTGTAGGTGTTTTTCATGCTCGCAAGACATGTTGCGAGCGCGAAGCTCCTGCAACACCGGTCCGTAATTCGGGCGGGTAATTCAGGATTCTTCTCGCGGAGTGACCAAGGCCGGCACGAGGTGTGCCGATCTTAAAAAGTTCCACAATGAGGAGAAATAAATGGCACAGGGAACCGTCAAGTGGTTCAACGCTGAAAAGGGCTTCGGCTTCATTACCCCGGATGACTCCGACGGTGATGTCTTCGTTCACTACTCGGAAATCCAGACCGGTGGCTTCAAGACCCTCGACGAGAACCAGCGCGTTCAGTTCGAGATCGGCCAGGGCGCCAAGGGCCCCCAGGCTACCGGCGTAACGCTGGTCTAGTCCCCCGCCTTTGAGCCGTCCGCGGCTCTCAGCGAAACAAATGATCCCCGGCAATTCTGCCGGGGACATTTGTTGTTAAGCCCCGTTGCGGGGTGTGCCATCACCGGCTTGCCGGCCTTTTCCCACGCTTTGGAATTGCCCTACTTGACCAATTTGCGCACCAGGCGGGCGCCCTGCGGCAGGGAAAGCCCCGGCAGGTACGCCCGGGTCAGGGCCCGGCCGATTGCGGGAAGGTGCAGCGGGTCCTGGTAGTAGAGGTACAGCGCCCGGTATTCAGGCTTGAACCGCGATTTGAAGGCCGCCAGGGAACGGAAGCCGTACACCGGTTCCAGGGCATGCCCCACCAGGTCCAGGATGCGGACCAGGTTCTGCGCACCATCCCCTGCCGTATCGCTTTCCTCACCGGCCGGTGGATGCGACTGGCCGTCGGCTTGGATGTTGTCCTTGGCGTGGGCAGGCTCCTTGGCACGGGACTCCTGGGCCTCCTGGGGGCGGCTGGCAAGCGGAGAGCCGGACAGTGAGATGACCTCCACGGAGTCGCGCAGCTCGAGCACCGCGGAGGCAATCAGGAACTCCATAACGCCAGGAAACCCTTCGGCACCGCGACGCATCACGTCAAGCGTCCTGCTGACCAGCCGCCCGCCGTCGTACACCGGAAGCCAGCTGGTCACCCCGTGGACCGTTCCGTTGCCGTCCACCGCGAGGCAGCACAGCACTTCCTCGTCGTCGAGTTCGTCCACCCCGCCAAGGGTGAATCCCATTTCAGGAACGGATTTGTTGGCCGCCCATTCCTCCGACACCTCATTCAGGCGGGAGCGCAGCGACGCCGGCAGTGCATGATAGGGGCCCCAGACCGCCTCGACGCCGAGCTTCGCCGCCCGGTTCAGCGCCGTCCGGACGTTTTGCCATTCCTTCCCCTTGAACTCGAGTTCGCGGATGGCCAGCCGGGTTTCCTGCGCCACGGCCACCCTGGCGAAGCCGCGTTCCCGCAGCGCAGGCCACACGGAATCGTCACAGGAGTACAGCGCGGGAATGAGCGCGTGGCTGCGGCAGTGCGCCAGGAATCCCTCGGTGGCTGCCTGCTGCGCCTGCCGGGGCCCGAAGGCGCCGCCCAGGGTCAGCGCCACGCTGCCGTGCTGCTGGTAGGCCACGGCTCCCTGTCCGTCGGGGCTGAACCAATACGTATTGGGTTCCCACAGCGCCATCCATGACAGCGGGCCACCGCCCTGGTGCAGCAGTTCCCGGGCCCGCGACCGGTCCTGCCGGCCGGAATCGTGGCCGTAGTGCCCGCCGATGAGCGCCCACCACACTGCAGCAAGCGCGACCACCCAGAAAACGGGCCCGGAGTAGGCAAAGAGGACAGCTTCCACGCTGTTCCGGTCAGCAAACACGCGGTGGTAGTGCTGCGGAATCGGAACCGGGACATACTGCCGGGCCAGTTCCGCGAAGAGGCCCAGCAGCCCGCCGTCGCGTGCCAGGCCGTCCGACCAGAACCAGGCTGCGGCGTAGCCGCCCGCCAGCAGGGCCCAGCAACCGCCAACCACCACAGCCAGCGTCCGCCGGGCAGTTGGCATCGTCTGCACCCTGAACTGCCGCCGGTTGAGCCAGAGGACCACAGCCAGCAGCAGGGGCACGACGACGAGCGGAAGCACATGGGCGAAGGCCGACCCCATGGGTGCCGCCTGGGGGCCCTGCGGGCGTGACGGAACCAGCGCGAACAGCGCCAGGTACACGGCCGCCAGCGCTGTCACGGCCAGCTGGATGGCGATGGCTATGTTCAGCGCGAGCCTCCGGCCGCGGCGCATCCCGTCGGCACAAATCAGCAACAGGACCACCGGAACCACGGCCAACGCCAGGCCAAAGGGACCAGCGAACCCGGCCCGTCCCGCTTCCAGGCACGAGGCTTCGACGGTTGCCCCGCAGTTGAATGCCAACTGCCCCAGCGTAGGCATTGGATTGAGGACCACGTCCCGCAGCAGCGCCAAGGGTCCGGTGGGCGCCCGCGCAATCCCCGTGAGGATGGGGCCCACAGCGAAAACGGCCACAGTAAGGGCGAGCAGGTTCCGGGTTTCGCGGCCTGTGGAGCGGTGCCGGTGCAGCTGGCCCTGGTCACCCTGGATCCACCACCCGACCAGCAGGCCAAGGAGTGCCCCCAGGAGACCGATGACGGTTTCGGCATGCCCCACGTACAGGACCAGCAGGAGCGAAATGGACACCACCGCTGTCCGGAGCCGCCGTTGCCACAGCACCGGCAGCCGCGCGCTCCCGGCCATGCCGGCAGCAAGGACCGGCCCGTAGGGTCCGATGAGGATGTCGTCCGCCATCCGGTCCAGCCACCCGTCGCCGGCATATGCGGCCAGCTGGGTAATCAGCAGGAACAGCGTGACGGCTGCGAACTGTCCGCCAAAGAACAGCACCGCGGCGGCACGCCATCCCAATTTCCGCTCAGCAAGCCCCAGCAGAACGATGATCATGAAGGAGGCTGCCAGGTACGCCAGGGGGTTGGTGGCGAAAAAGAGGCTGGTGAACAGTGACCACCAGTGGCCGGAACGGAGCCCCGGGCCACTGACCCCGGCCAGCTCCAGCAAGTGTTCAGGCGGTCCGGCCAGGTAGCTGCCGGTGACCGCCCCGGCTCCCAGGAACAGGGCAAGAACCGTCAGCGAGAAGGGCACCGACTTCAATGAGCCCAGTGCACGGAACAGCGCCGGGCGCCCCACGGTGTCCCATGCAAGGGCAGCGGTCCGGACCTGCCTCTCGGCGGTCACTTCTGCAGCCCCCATCTGTCGGCCAGGAGCTGCAGCGCATCCGCGAAACGCCGCGACGACGTGTCCCACGAATGGCCCGTGTGCTCCACTTCGTAGGCGCGGACATCGAAGCCCGCGTCCTTCGCCGCAACCGCCAAAGTGCGCAGGTAGGCAACGAACTCCGGGTCATCCTGCCCGGCAGTCAGGTACAGGAGGCTGCCGTCAAACCGTTGCTGCTTCATGATGCCCAGCGGGGTCTGCCGGTTGAACGCTTCCGGATCCCCGGGGAAGGATCCTTCGATGGTCTTCTGCCGTTCCTTGGCGATGGCGGGTTCGGCCTCTGCCGAGAAGGCCAGCGCAGCGGGAAACAGGTCGGGATGCCTCGTGGCCATCTGCACCGCGCAGGTGCCGCCGAAGGAGAATCCGCCAACAGCCCAGCGGCTGTGGTTGCTGTCGGCGGTGAGGGTATCGCTGATCCACCGGGTCACATCCTGGGACAGGTATGTGTCCGCGCGGGCTATCCGGCTGTCCATGCACATCGTGTTGGCGGACTGGGAGCCGTTCGGGTCCGGGACCACCACCACGGGCGCCAGCCCGCCATGGGAGGCGGCAAAAGAATCCATGTGGCCCTGGAGCGAACCGCCGGTCAGCCAGTCTGCAGGGCCACCGGGCTGCCCGGCAATGAGGACCAGCACGGGAAGCGCTGGGCGGTTGGGGGCGAAATAGGCGGGGGGCAGGTAGATGTAGGCTTCGCGGGTGTTCATCCCCGAGGCGGTGCCCGGGATCGCTGACTTGCGAAGGACTCCCCCTGCCGGCAACGCGCCCTGCGGGCTCCAGCCCTGGAGGGGGACGCCGTCGGACCCCCCGGCCTGGCGCATAAGGGCCGGCTCCAGCGTGGGGATACGGGACAAAGCGGTACCCAGCAGGTCGCTGATGGTCCGGTTAAGCCCGAAGTAGGCGTTGATCTGGACTGACGACAGGGCGACCACCAGCAGCGCCGCGGCGATCCCGGTCCCCCGGCGCCGCCAACTGCTCCGCGGCAGGCGCATCAGCACCAGGAGCACGGCACCAACGGCGGGGACCACCCACAGCAGGACAGCGTCAGGAATGTTTTCCGGGAAGACGGAGAAGACGTTGATGAGTGCCCAGTGCACCGTGACCACCAGGGCGAAAGCGGCAGCGGCGGCGGTGATGAGCCGAAGGATCCAGCTCCTGCCCGCGCTGTGCGGAGGAGGCAGCACAAGGTAGGCGGCGCCCGCCAGGCCGAGGACCAGGATTGCCCAATAGAGCGGGCCGTCGGTGAGCCGGACGTCAAAAAGCCAGTCCACGCCGGTTAGCGCCAGGTCCCCACGCCGATGACCGGGCCGGCCTCCAGCCAGGAGGACAGTCCCGTATAGGCGTCGAACTTCATGGCGAGCCGGAAGTCCTGGCCTTCGTAGCGGAGTTCGACAATCACGACGTCGGGCTGGACCTTGACGGCCTCAGCCTCCGTGGGTTTGCGCCGGCCAAGGAGTTCAAGGGAATGCCGCTTGAACTTGTGCTTGGGCCGGACGCTCAACGAGAGCAGCCTGAACCACTCGAGGTCGTTGTCCTGATAACGACAAACCCCCATCCGCCAGCTGTTTCCAGCCATGCAGATGGAGGCGTCCACCGTGCCGAGGGCACGCCGCAGGTTGAAGCGGCGCACCCCCAGAAGGCACAGTGCAAAGATCAGCAATCCGAAAGCGATTGCCATGGCGATGAACGGAAGACTCGGAGCGTCCATCAAGGTGGTGCTAGCGGATCCCAGCGGTAGCCGAGCCGCCCAGGTGGGCGTTGTCAGCAACAATAACCACGCGGTCGTTGTCGACGGAGAAGAATCCGCCGTCAACATCTACGGCAATACGGTCCCCGGAAACCGGCTGGATGGCCAGTTCACCTTCGGCCAGGATCGCCAGCAGGGGCGAGTGGCCGGGCAGGATTCCGATTTCACCATCGCTGGTGCGGGCCTTGACCATCTTGGCCGCTCCGGACCACACGAAGTGGTCCGCTGCGACAATCTCAACCTCAAGCTCAGCCATATTACTTGGTCTGTTCCTGGATCTTGGCCCACTGGCGCTCAACGTCATCGAGGCCGCCGACGTTGAAGAACGCCTGCTCCGCGATGTGGTCGAGTTCGCCGTCGCAGATGGCCGAGAAGCCTTCAACGGTGTCCTTGATGGAAACCGTGGAGCCTTCAACGCCGGTGAACTGCTTGGCGGTGTAGGTGTTCTGCGAGAGGAACTGCTGGATGCGGCGTGCACGCGACACGACGATCTTGTCCTCTTCGGAGAGTTCGTCAACGCCGAGGATGGCGATGATGTCCTGGAGTTCCTTGTTCTTCTGCAGGATCTGCTTCACGCGGACAGCCGTGTTGTAGTGGTCCTTGCCGATGTACTGGGGGTCCAGGATTCGGGAGGTGGACGTCAGCGGGTCAACGGCCGGGTACAGACCACGGGAGGCGATTTCACGGGAAAGTTCCGTGGTCGCGTCGAGGTGTGCGAAGGTGGTTGCCGGCGCCGGGTCGGTGTAGTCATCTGCGGGAACGTAGATGGCCTGCATCGAGGTGATGGAGTGGCCCTTGGTGGACGTGATGCGCTCCTGGAGGAGGCCCATTTCGTCTGCCAGGTTGGGCTGGTAGCCCACGGCCGAAGGCATGCGGCCGAGGAGGGTGGAAACCTCGGAACCTGCCTGCGTGAAGCGGAAGATGTTGTCGATGAAGAGCAGCACGTCCTGGTTCTGCACATCGCGGAAGTATTCCGCCATGGTCAGTGCGGACAGGGCGACGCGCAGGCGCGTTCCCGGCGGCTCGTCCATCTGGCCGAACACAAGGGCGGTGTCCTTGAGGACGCCTGCCTCTTCCATTTCAACCCAGAGGTCGTTACCTTCACGGGTACGCTCGCCAACACCGGCGAATACCGAGGTACCACCGAAGTTGCGGGCCACACGCGTGATCATTTCCTGGATCAGAACGGTCTTGCCCACGCCGGCGCCGCCGAACAGGCCGATCTTTCCACCCTTGATGTACGGGGTGAGGAGGTCGATGACCTTGATGCCGGTTTCCAGCATCTCGGTGGAGCCTTCGAGGGACGCGAAGCTCGGAGCCTTGCGGTGGATGGGCCAGCGTTCGCTGATCTGCAGTTCCGATTCGGCAACATCCAGGGGCTGGCCCAGGACGTTGAAGATGTGGCCCTTGACGCCGTCGCCTACGGGGACGGAGATCGGGGCACCGCTGTCCACCACGGACGTACCGCGGACAAGTCCGTCAGTCGCCTGCAGGGAGATGGCGCGAACGAGGTTGTCGCCCAGGTGCTGGGAGGTCTCGAACGTGATGGTCTTGGTCTCACCGTTGAGAGTAATCTCGGTGGTGAGTGCGTTGTAGATGGACGGGATTGCGTCAGCCGGGAATTCGACGTCGACAACCGGGCCGATTACGCGCGCAATGCGGCCGGTGGCACCGGACGTTGCGGCTACGTGTTCGGTAGCAGTGGCAGTCATCTCTCTCACTTCACTCAGTAGATGGCGTGGGGTTAAGTTTATCTGTGGTGCAGGTCCAGCGGATCCGAAGGTGGTGCAGGCTAGGACGCGAGGGCGTCGGCGCCGGCGACAATTTCGGAAAGCTCCTGCGTAATTTCAGCCTGGCGGGCCGTGTTGCGCAGACGCGTGTACTTCTTGATGAGGTCCGTGGCGTTGTCGCCTGCGGACTTCATGGCACGCTGGCGTGCAGCGAGCTCGGAAGCCGCTGCCTGCAGCATGGCCGCGAAAATGCGTGATTCGATGTAGCGCGGCAGCAGAGCGTCAAGAACCCTCTCGGTTTCCGGCTCGAACTCGTACAGCGGCAACAGGTCCGATTCAGAAGCTGCCTGTTCTTCCACTACTTCCAGCGGAAGCAGGCGGATGACCGTGGGCTCCTGGGTAACCATGGACTTAAAGCGGGTGTACACCACGTGGATCTCGTCCACGCCGCCCTCTTCGTAATCGGTAGCGAAATCGGCCAGCAGTGCTTCGCCGACCTCGCGCGCGGTTGTGAACTCGGGTGCGTCGGTGCCTCCGGTCCAGACCCGTGCGTATTCACGGTTCCGGAATTCGAAGTAGGCCTGCGCCTTGCGTCCGACGAGGTACGTCTTGACTTCCTTGCCTTCAGCGTGGAGCAGCTCATTGAGACCCTCCACCTGCTTGAGCACGCTCGCGGAGTAGGAACCAGCCAGGCCACGGTCCGAGGTGATTACCAGGACGGCGGCGCGGCGGATTTGCTCCGGCTCAGTGGTCAGCGGGTGGTCGATTTCGCTTTGGCTGGCGACAGCAGAAACGGCGCGCGTGATCGCGTTCGCGTAAGGCAGTGAAGCTGCTACGCGCGCACGGGCCTTGCCGATGCGCGAGGTAGCGATCAGTTCCATCGCCTTGAAGATCTTGCGCATCGACGTGGTCGAGCTGATCTTCTGGCGGTAGACCCGGATCTGGGCTCCCATACTTATCCTTTCCTAACATTCCGTAGACCGGGTCAGCCGGGCCCTTGCGGCCCGGCTGACCCGGTCAGTGGAATTAGCGCTTCTGCTTGACGATTTTTTCCTGGTCAACGTCGCCCTCGGAGATGGCGTCATGTTCCTCGTGGCCAGCGCCTACCAGGTGGTTGTCGCCTTCGCCGAAGAAGCCCTTCTTGAAGTCGATGATTGCCGACTTCAGAGCTGCTGCGGTGTCGTCATCCAGCACGTTGGTCTGCGCCAGCGTGGTGAGGATCGAGGACTTGCGGCTCAGGTGGTCCAGGAACTCGCCCTCAAAGCGGCTGATGTCCTCAACCGGAACGTCGTCCAGGTAACCGTTGGTGCCGGCCCAGATGGAAACAACCTGGTTCTCAACCGGGAACGGTGAGTACTGGCCCTGCTTGAGCAGTTCCATCAGGCGGGCGCCACGCGTCAGCTGCTGGCGGGATGCGGCGTCCAGATCCGAGGCGAACATGGCGAATGCCTGCATGTCGCGGTACTGGGCCAGGTCCAGCTTCAACGTACCGGAGACCTTCTTCATGGACTTCACCTGTGCGGCACCGCCCACGCGGGACACCGAGACACCCACGTCAACAGCGGGGCGCTGGTTGGCGTTGAAGAGGTCGGACTGGAGGAAGATCTGGCCATCGGTGATGGAGATGACGTTGGTCGGGATGTAGGCGGAAACGTCGTTCGCCTTGGTCTCGATCAGCGGCAGGCCCGTCATGGAACCGGCACCCAGTTCGTCGGACAGCTTTGCACAACGCTCCAGGAGGCGGGAGTGCAAGTAGAAGACGTCGCCCGGGTAGGCTTCGCGTCCCGGCGGGCGGCGCAGCAGCAGCGACACTGCACGGTAAGCCTCGGCCTGCTTGGACAGGTCATCGAACACGATGAGGACGTGCTTGCCGCCGTACATCCAGTGCTGGCCGATGGCCGAACCGGCGTACGGTGCCAGGTACTTGAAGCCTGCGGGGTCCGAAGCGGGAGACGCCACGATGGTGGTGTACTCCAGTGCGCCGTTGTCCTCGAGGGTCTGGCGGATGGCGGCGATGGTGGACGCCTTCTGCCCGATTGCCACGTAGATGCAGCGGACCTGCTTGGTCACATCGCCGGAAGCCCAGTTGGCCTTCTGGTTGATGATGGTGTCGATCGCGATGGCGGACTTGCCGGTCTGACGGTCACCAATGATCAGCTGGCGCTGGCCGCGGCCGATCGGGATCATGGCGTCGATTGCCTTGAGTCCGGTCTGCATCGGCTCGTGCACCGACTTGCGCTGGGTCACGCCGGGCGCCTGGAGCTCCAGGGCACGGGTGGTCTCGGCCTTGATGTCGCCGAGGTCATCGATGGGCACGCCCAGCGGGTCGACAACGCGGCCAAGGAAGGCGTCGCCCACGGGAACGGACAGAACCTGTCCGGTGCGGTGGACTTCCTGGCCTTCTTCGATGCCGGTGAAGTCACCGAGGATGATAACGCCGATTTCGCGGACGTCGAGGTTCTGGGCCAGGCCCAGGGTGCCGTCCTCGAAGCGCAGCAGCTCGTTCGCCATGACCGAGGGAAGGCCCTCAACACGGGCGATGCCGTCACTAGCGGTGGTTACGCGGCCGACCTCTACGCGTTCTGCGTTTCCGGGTTCGTAGGACGCCGCGAACTCGTTCAGCGCATTACGGACGTCGTCGGCGTTGATGGTCAATTCGGCCATCTGCAGTCCCTGCTCTCCTGTTTTGTGATCACCGTTAAGGTGACCGGGGTTTCTATCAGTTGGGTTGTGCTTGTCCGGCTAGCCGGCCAGCTGGCGCTGCAATTGGCCCAGCCTGGTGAGGACCGAAGCGTCGAGCACTTCATCACCAATCTGGACGCGGATGCCGCCAATGAGTGCCGGGTCAACGTTGATGTTGACCTTCAGTTCCCGTCCGTACATGGCATTCAAGCCCGCCTGGAGGCGTGCAAGCTGCGTCTGCGTCAGGGGACGGGTCACGCTGACCGTTGCAATCCAGCGCTGCTGCCGCTTGGCTGCCAGTTCGGCGAACCGTTGCACGAGCCGGGTGGGCTTGATGCCGCGGGGCTGGGTGACGGCCTGTGTAATGAGGACTTTTGCTTCCTCACTGACGCCGGGCACCAGCTTCTCGGCGAGCGTAGCCTTGGCGGCTCCGCTGGCCTGTGGCTCGGACAGAGCACGTTGGACCTCGTGGCTGGAGGCAACAGCCTGGTTGAAGGAGAACAGGTCATTCTCCAGCTCTTCCAGGCCAGTGATTCCGGAGGCAGAAACGGCCGACTTGTTTTCAGCAACGGAAATGACCACCGTTGCGGCAAGAGTCTCGAGTGCATCGCCGATATCCCGCGCCGATGCCCAGCGTGAACTGGCCAGTCCGCCCGCGATCTCTGCAGCATCAGCGGAGACTTTTCCGCCAACCAGCTGCCTGACCAGCGCCGACTTCTCGTCGCCGGAGCGGGACGGGTCAGTCAGGGCGCGGCGCAAGCCAGCCGAGCTGTCCACCATTCCCAGAATTCCGAAGAGTTCCTTTGCCAGCTGCAGCGACGCCGTCGGAAGCTTTGCTTCCAACGCAGCCAGGGCTGTTGCCAGCGATTCGCTCGATACGCCTGCCATTACTTAGCTGCACCTGCGTTCTGGGTCTCCAGATCTGCCAGGAAGCGGTCCACAACCCGCGCTGCACGGTCATCGTCGTTGAGCGATTCGCCCACGATGCGTCCGGCGAGGGTGGTGGCCAGGGTGCCCACCTCTGAACGCAGGGACACAACGGCCGCCTGGCGCTCGGATTCGATCTGTGCGTGGGCCTGCGCAGTGATGCGGGCAGACTCTGCAGCTGCCTTCTCCTTGAGATCCGCAAGGATCTGGGCACCTTCGGCGCGGGCTTCCTCACGGATGCGGTTGGCTTCGGTGCGGGCGTCGGTCAGCTGCTGCTTGTACTCTTCGAGTGCAGCAGACGCCTCAGCCTGGGCCTTTTCAGCCTTTGCAATGCCGCCTTCGATGGCCTCGGCACGCTCGGCGAAGGTCTTTTCGAACATCGGGACAACGAACTTGACCACGATGAACATGAGGATGGCAAAGCCCACGAGGACAACGCCCATTTCCCAGACGTTGGGAACCAGGGGGTTGACTTCGCCCTCAGTGGCGGCTGAGATGATCAGCTGATTCATATTTCACCCGTCCTTTTCTACTCGGTTCTGAAAGTTCGCTTCGCTCTAGGACTAGAGAACGAAGGCGAAGACCAGGCCGAGGATGGCGAGGGCTTCGGTCAGTGCAAGGCCGAGGAATGCGATCGGCTGCAGCACGCGCTGTGCTTCCGGCTGGCGTGCGACGCCGTTGATGTAGGCAGCGAATACGAGGCCAACACCGATACCACCGCCGATTGCGGACAGACCGTAACCTACGAGGTTGAGATTGCCTTCCATTTTTCTTCCTTTCAAGATGCCATCCATGTGGCAGGTTGTTTGGGTTGCTCTTTCCCCGTGAGGGGAAGTCTGTGTGTGCCTGGCGGCGTCCGCCGCGGGGCGGTGCCTAGTGGCTGTCGGCGTGAAGCGCGCCTTCGATGTAGATCGCAGTCAGCAGGGTAAAGACGTAGGCCTGCAGGACCATGATCAGGGCTTCAAGCATGTACATGGCGATGGCGCCTGCGAGAACCAGGACCGACGTTCCCTTGAGCAGGATGTTCTCCTGCATCACGAGGTACTCGATGCCGGAGCCGGCGATCATCACGATGAGGTGTCCTGCGAGCATGGTGGCGAACAGACGGAGGCTGTGCGTCACGGGCCGGACCAGGAAGTTGGAGATGATCTCGATCGGGATCACGATCGGAAGGATGAACCAGGGAACACCGGACGGTACGGTGGCCAGCTTGAAGTAGCGCAGTCCGTTCTTCTTGATGCCGATGGCGATCCAGGTGACGTAGACGATGCCTGCCAGCACATAGGCGCCGCCAACGTGCGAGAACGTGGGGAGCTGGATGAGCGGGATGGCACCGTAGATGTTGTTCACCAGGATGAAGAAGAACAGGCTGAACAGCAGCGGGACGTACTTGATGAAGTCCCTGCCGCCGATGATGTCCTTGGCGATTCCGTTGCGGACGAAGCCGTAGGCGGCCTCGCCGGCGAACTGGAGCTTGCCGGGAACCAGCTGCTGCTTACGTGCGGCGAGCACGAAGAAAGCGCCGATAATGACGACAGAGAGGAGGACCAGCAGCATCTGCTTGGAGAATCCTTCTGCGGCACCCCACGGCAGGATTGCCGGCAAATGCATTTCGTTAATTCCAGGAGGAGCGAACTCTCCTGAATCTTGGGCCGGGAGCGCAAGCGCGATCAACGCGTTTCCTCTCTGCAGTGTCCATCATTGGGCGTTGGGCGGGGACCGGCAGCCTGACGGCTTGCTGTTCCCCCTGTGAAATTATTTGGCATTACTGTCGCCGTCCTTGGACGGCCCGCTGGCAGCAGGACGCTCGCCAGTATTTTTGCGAGAACTGGTGAGGCCATGCATGTGGGAAAGGTAAAAACCTCCGACGGCTCCAAGCAGAGCGCCTGCGAGCACAATCCAGCGCGTTCCCCACAGATAATCCAGTCCCCACCCTATCAAACTCCAGACGATGATCCCGCCAATGATGTAGCTGAAGACAGCCATTCCGGCGTTGTATCCGCCGTCGGAGTTGTCCCCGGATACACCTGGCGCGGAGCTGCCGGATGCGCGGCTGCCGCTGGGGGCCTTACCGGGCTTCTTCGGATCACGCATCAGGAGTTTCCTTGGGTTCTGGATCGTTGTAGATCTGGAGGCGGGCTTTGCTGAAACCAAAGATTTCTGCGGCCTGCCATAAGACGACGGCGGTGACGGCCCCGGCCACGAACCAGCGGGCGTGCAGCCATTGGGGTGCGCCGACGACGAACAGGACGGCGGCGAAGCCCACAACCTTGATGAAGTAGGTGGCCACGAATACTCCGATGGCCCCGGACGGATTGCTCCGCCCCACGAAGTGGCCCACCAGGAGGCTGATTCCGAAGAACAGCATCACCAGCAGGCCGCCTGCGGAACTTGAAAGGGCACCCCCCGCTCCATCCAGCAGCGCCGCAGGAACTGCGCACAGCGCCAGGCCCGCAGCGGAGGCCGCGGAACTGAGTTTCAACAGATGCAGCCAGAGGGACCGCGTGGGACCGGAAGCACCAACGTGTCCGTGGCCGGACGCAGGTCCGGACTCGGCGTTGGAGGTCATGTCGATCCCAATCGTCGGCACCAACAGGCAGTCAGCCAATTGGCAGGTGTGTGAGGGGCAGCTTGGGCTGCCCTCAAATTCTACACGAGATAGAAATGTTTCCGCACGGCATTACGCCTGCGATTCTTCGCCCCTGCGGGCAAGGTAGGGCCAGGCGGTGACAAGTCCCATGACCAGCGTGGCGAACAGGTCCACCGAGAGGACAATCTGCCAGGGAAAGATGGCGAACGCGAGGCCGCCGAAGGACAGGACGCCGGTCCAGAGATACATCAGGATGACGGCGGTCCGGTGCGAGTAGCCGATGTCCAGGAGCTTGTGGTGCAGGTGGCCCCGGTCCGCGGACCACGGCGACCGGCCGCGGGCAGTCCTGCGCACCACCGCAAGGCCCAGGTCCAGCAGCGGCAGGAAGAGCACGGCAAACGGCAGCAGGATGGGAATCACGGTGGAGATACCGTTGACCCGGTCGTAGAGCCCGGAGGTGATCTGGCCGGTGGAGACAACACCGGCGGATGCCATCAGCAGCCCTATCAGCATGGCGCCGGAGTCCCCCATAAAGATCTTCGAGGGAAACCAGTTGTGGGGCAGGAAGCCCAGGCAGCTTCCCACGAGGACCGCCGTGATGAGGGTGGCAAGGTCCGAGTAGTCCAGCAGTACTGCGTTCCGGTGGACCCAGTAGGCCGTGAAGAAGAAAGCGGTGCCGCCGATGATGGCCACTCCGGCGGCCAAGCCGTCCAGACCGTCGATGAAGTTGAACGCGTTCATGGTGGTGACGATCAGCCCGGCTGTCAGCACTACGCGGATTGTTTCGTTTTCCAGGTAGATGGGCTCCGGCACCCAGGGCACGATGGTCATCTGGACTCCCCAGACCGCTACGGTCAGGGCAGCTGCGCTTTGGCCGATGAGCTTGACCCACCACCGGATGTCCAGCAGGTCATCCGCCACGCCGACCAGGACGATCACGGCCGCTCCCGCGAGGACGCCCCACGGCGAGAAGTTGTTGCGGTAGATGTCCTTGACGAAGAAGGACTGGCTTGCCACGATCAGCGCCGTCATGATGCCGAGGAAGATGGCCACGCCGCCGAGCCGGGAAACAGGAGTGGAGTGCATGTCGCGGCTGCGGATGGGCAGGTGCAGCTCGAGCCGGTGGCCCACCACGCGGGCGGCCCAGGTGGCGGCGTAGGACACGACGGCGGCCGTCAGGCCCATGAGCATGTACATGATCATGGGGTGCTGGTCATTTCAGGTGTGGTGGTGAAGCAGGGCACCGGCGTTGGCCTTTGCCTGGTGGTGGGTGGGCTCACGGGCCGGGAATCTGTTCTTCGATAAATGAAACTTCTCCGTCGCCGAGCGCGCAGCAGGCAGTGCGTTTTTACGTGGACGCGGTGCCTTACAGGGCTGTATTACAGTGGACTCTAGTCAAAGATACTAGCGCCACCGGCTTCATGGCTTCGCGCCACACGGGCGCATTACGAGCGGGGAAATCCCTGACAGCCATGCTGAAAGGACCCCCATGACACCCCGCATTGCAGTCGCCGCCGTGACCTTCGACCGGCCCAGGGAACTGGCCGTGCTGCTGGATTCCATCAACGCCCAGACCGCCGCGGTGGACACAATCTGCCTGGTGGACAGCGGTACCGTCCCGGCCAGGGATGTCGCCGCAGGACACGCCAATGTTGACTACGTCCGCTCCGAAGCCAACCTCGGCGGGGCGGGTGGATTCGCCCTCGCCGCACTGAAGGCAGTGGCAAGCGGCGCCCGTTGGATCTGGATGATGGACGACGACGCCGAGCCGGCTGATCCCGAATGCCTCGCCACACTGCTGCGCGAGGCCGAGGCACGCGACCTTGAGGCAGTGGTCCCGCTGGTGACAGCGCCTGGCCATCCGGACCGGCTGTCCTTTTTCTTCCGCCTGGACGGCAAGGTCACCCACGACCGTGCAGAGGTGGAGAAACGTGGCTTCCTGCCGAATGACGGGCACTTCTTCAACGGCGCCCTGATCCGCTCCGATGTCTTCTTCAAGGTGGGGCTGCCCGACATGCGCCTCTTCATCCGCGGTGACGAAGTGGACTTCACCATCCGGCTGCGCAAGGCCGGGATCCGGTTCGGAACGGTGACCACCACGGCCATCACCCACCCGCATGCATTTTCAGAGACGCAGCATGTCTTCGGTGCCCGCTGGCACGTCATTGTTCCGGAATCCGCCTTCAAGCGGTACTACTACTACCGGAACCGCGGCTACCTGATCCGCCGTTATTTCCGGGTCCGCTCGCTCGTGGCCGACGTCGGCGGCTACCTGGGCTACTTCCTCCAGCGCCGCGACCTTGCCGGGTTCCTTGGCTGGGCCGCATCGTTCAGCAAGGGCCTTCGGGGCAAGGGCTTTGCGCCGCTGGAGGACCAGAAGTTCTAGCTCCGGACTACAGTTCCGGCGTCACGCCCGGCGCTTCAGCCGCCGGGCGGCAAGGAGCCACAGCAGGACCCACGGCTCGCCGAACACGCGGTACGCCACCCGCTTGGGATGCAGGAGCAGCCGCCAGGCCCACTCCAGCCCAAGCCGGCCCAGCCAGCGGGGGGCGAGTTTCTGGATTCCTGCCAACTGCTCGATGGCGCCGCCCACGGCACAGTAGACGGCGGGCGGCAACGAACGGAGCCTGCGCTGGAGGACTTCCTCCTGCAGCGGCATACCCAGGCCCAGGAGGACCAGCTGCGGCTGCTCGCGGTGAAGCCATGCAACTGCTGCTTCCTCCAGCTCCGTGTCCCAGCCTGCGCCCGGGAAACCACTGACGCGGGCGCCGGGGACTATTGCCTGCAGCCTGCTGACCGCTCCTGCGTTGGCTTCCGCGCCGGCGCCCACCACGGCGATCCGCTCCAGGCCCCGCACCTGGTCCAGTGCCGGAAGCCAGTCCGTCGAACCCAGCCGGTAATCCATGACGGGGCCTTCGGCGTTCCCGGTCCTCCCCCACAGCCAAAGCACGGGGGCGCCGTCAAGGAGCACCACGTCGCTGCGCTCGTACAGGTTCCGGAAGCCGTCGTCGGACAGCGTGAGGGTGACGCTGTGCAGGTTGTGGCCAAGGACGGTCCGGGTGGATCCGTCCTGGATGTAGCGGCTGAGTTCCTCCACCAGCTCGGGCACCCGCAGCGGGGTGGCGTCGACCTCCAGTACGGGAATCTGCTGGCGCTCCAAAATCATCAAGGCTGCGGATTCCGGGCCGGCGTGCCGGAGTCGGGCGTCGCCGGCTCCACTACGGATGACCCTGAGGCGCCGGACGCTTCCGGGGCGGGTACGGACGCCGGTTCCGCAACTACCGGTTCTTCCTCCGCCGGTTCCTCCTCGGCCATGGGAATCTCGCCGAGCCCCAGCACACCGGGAACATGCTCGCGCAGCTGGTCGAGGCTTACGGCGCCGTTGCGCACCACCCGCAGCCGGGGCCCGGTGGCGTCCACAATCGTTGAAGGCACTGCGGCTTCGCCTTCGGCCGGCCGGAAGCCGCCCTCAAGGTAGACCTCCACGGAGTCGGCCAACTGCTCCCGGGCGGCTGCGGCGGTCTGCGCAGGAGCCTGCCCCGTACGGTTGGCGGAGGACACAGCCAGCGGCCCGGTGAGGGTCAACAGCTCCTGGGCGATATCGTCGGCGGGCATCCGCAGCGCAACCGTTCCCTTGGTTTCACCGAGGTCCCAGTCCAGTGACGGCTGGGCATGCAGGATCAGGGTCAGGCCGCCTGGCCAGAACGCTTCGGCAAGCTTCCGGGCGTCCGCCGGGACGTCCGTGGCCAGTCCGTCCAGGGCGTTGATGCGCGGGATCAGCACCGGCGGCGGCATGGTGCGGCTGCGCCCCTTGGATACCAGGAGCATGGTGACAGCCTGCGGCGAAAACGCGTCGGCAGCGATCCCGTAGACCGTATCCGTCGGGAACACCACGCACTTTTTCTCGCTGATGGCACGCTGGGCGTGCTCCAGTCCCAGGGCGCGCTGATCGTCCGTACTGCAGTTATAGGTTGTGGTCACTGGCCTATTCTTTCATTCCGTAAGGTCTGGATCCGCGAGCACGGCGCTGGTGGCGCGCTCCTTGCCGTTGAGGTCCAGGTGCGTCGTAATCCTGCTCCACTTCCCTGCGCGGCCCATCATGGCCGCGATCCAGCCGGCCTGGACCTCCGCATGTTCCATGACGAAGTAGCCTCCCGGGCGCAGCAGCCGGGCAGCGGAGGCCGCTGCCGCCGTCGGAAGTTCCATTCCGTCCGCTCCCCCGCCGTACAGAGCCTCCGGCGGATCATGAAGCGCAACTTCGGGCTCGTTGGGGATGGCCTCGGCAGGGATGTACGGCGGGTTTGAAACCACGACGTCGAACGTTCCGTTGAGCTCCGGCAGTGCGTTGCGCAGGTCCCCCAGCACGAGATTGACGCCCAAGGGGGCGAGGTTTTTCGCCGCCCAGGCGTGGGCGAAGGGGCTGAATTCGACGGCGTGCACCTCGGCACCGGGCACTTCATGCGCGATGGAGCCGGCGATTGCGCCAGACCCGGTTCCCAGATCGACGATCCGGGGTGACGGGATGCCCTTGACATGGTCGATGACCAGCTGGACCACCGATTCCGTCTCGGGCCGGGGAATGAACACGCCCGGCCCTACCGCCAGCTCCAGGTAGCGGAAATGCGCCACTCCGGTGATGTGCTGCAGGGGTATCCGGCCGGCACGCTCCGCCACCAGGTCGGCGTACCCCTCGGGAGCCGGGGAATCACCCAGCATCATGGCGCGCAGCCGCCCCAGGCCGACCTTCAGGAGATGGTCGGCGAGGAGCTCGGCGTCAACGCGCGGACTGGGCACGCCGGCGTCCCGAAGGATGGCAGTGGCCTCACTGATCGCGGCAGCGAGGGACTGGCATGGCCCGATGGTCATCCGTCGGGCTAGTCGCCGATGGCGTCCAGGCGTGCCTGTTCGTCCATCTCGATGGCGGACTGGATGACGGGCTCCAGGTCACCGTTCATGACCTGGTCCAGGTTGTACGCCTTGTAGCCCGTGCGGTGGTCCGCGATGCGGTTTTCCGGGTAGTTGTAGGTGCGGATGCGCTCGGAGCGGTCCATGGTGCGGATCTGGGACTTCCGCTGGGCCGAGTTCTCGGCGTCGATCTGCTCCTGCTGGTGCGCGAGGATGCGGGCCCGCAGGACGCGCATGCCGGCTTCACGGTTCTGCAGCTGCGACTTTTCGTTCTGCATGGCCACCACGATGCCCGTGGGCAGGTGGGTGATGCGGACGGCGGAGTCGGTGGTGTTCACGGACTGACCGCCCGGACCGGACGACCGGTAGACGTCGATTTTCAGGTCGTTCTGGTTGATTTCGAGCTCTTCGGGCTCATCCACCTCCGGCAGGACCAGCACACCGGCCGCGGACGTGTGGATGCGTCCCTGCGACTCCGTGACAGGAACGCGCTGCACACGGTGCACGCCGCCCTCGAACTTGAGCCGCGCGTAGACGCCCTCGGCGGGGTCGTTCGAGCTGCCCTTGACGGCCACCTGGACGTCCTTGTAACCGCCGAGATCGGACTCGGTGGCGGAGATGATTTCGGTCTTCCAGCCACGTGATTCCGCGTAGCGGGTGTACATGCGCAGGAGGTCACCGGCGAACAGCGCGGCCTCATCGCCGCCTTCACCGCCCTTGACCTCAAGGATCACGTTGCGGGCATCGTCAGGGTCACGCGGAATCAGCAGGCGCCGGAGCTTGGCGGCAGCGGCCTCCAGCGAAGCTTCAAGTTCAGGAACCTCGGCAGCGAACTCGGGATCCTCGTCAGCCATCTCCTTGGCGGCAGCGAGGTCATCGCGCAGCGCTTCCCACTTGTGGTAGGCCTCAACAATGCCATTGAGCTGAGCCGACCGCCGCCCCAGCTTCCGGGCAAGCCGCTGGTCAGCATAAACAGCAGGATCCCCCAGCTGCGCCTGGATGGAATCATGCTCATCAAGCAGGCCCTGTACGGACTCAAACATCTATAAACCTCTTTCGACTTGTACAAGTCTAGTAATGCGGCGACCAAGGTGGGGAACCGGGAAGGTGACCCTACTGAGAGGCGTTCGGTTTTGCCGCCCCGGGAGTGGCATCGGGCCTGCCGGAGCTGGGCGGCAAACGATCGAAGATCGGAAGCCGCCCAGCGTAGGGGCGGGGGCGGCAAAACCGAACGACGAAGGCGGGGGCGGAAAACCCCGCGCGGCGAACCACGCGAGGCATCCGCACCCCGCCCTTGAACTCAGCTACTTGTCGTTATCCGACTTCGCACCAAGCGTCGTCTTCTGAACCTGCATGAGGAACTCGACGTTGCTCTGGGTTTCCCGGATCTTGTTGGTCAGCAGTTCAAGGCTCTGCTGGGTCTCGAGTCCGGAGAGGACGCGGCGCAGCTTCCACATGATCTTGACTTCCTCGGCCGAGAGCAGGTTCTCCTCGCGGCGGGTGCCGGACGCGTTGACGTCCACAGCGGGGAATATGCGCTTGTCTGCCAGCTGGCGGGACAGGCGCAGTTCCATGTTGCCGGTGCCCTTGAACTCTTCGAAGATGACCTCGTCCATCTTCGAACCGGTCTCCACGAGGGCCGTTGCCAGGATGGTGAGCGAGCCGCCGTTTTCGATGTTGCGGGCTGCACCGAAGAAGCGCTTGGGCGGGTAGAGGGCTGCGGAGTCCACACCACCGGACAGGATGCGGCCGGAGGCCGGTGCTGCCAGGTTGTAAGCGCGGCCCAGGCGGGTCATGGAATCCAGCAGGACCACCACGTCCATGCCCATTTCCACGAGGCGCTTGGCGCGTTCGATGGAAAGTTCGGCCACGGTGGTGTGGTCATCGGCGGGCCGGTCGAAGGTGGAGGCAATGACCTCACCCTTGACGGTGCGCTGCATGTCCGTGACTTCTTCGGGGCGTTCGTCAACCAGAACCATCATGAGGTGGACCTCAGGATTGTTGGTGGTGATGGCGTTCGCGATGGACTGCAGGATGAGTGTCTTACCGGCCTTGGGCGGGGAGACGATCAGGCCGCGCTGGCCCTTGCCGATGGGAGCCACGAGGTCGATGACGCGGGGGCCGATCTTTTTGGGATCGGTCTCGAGGCGCAGGCGCTCGGACGGGTAGAGCGGAACCAGCTTGGCGAATTCGACGCGGTCCTTGAGGTCTTCGGCGGTCTTGCCGTTGACCGAGGTGACGCGGACCAGCGCGTTGAATTTCTGGCGGTTGGACTGCTGGCTGCGGTCTTCGCCGTCGCGGGGGGCACGGATGGCACCTACGACGGCGTCACCCTTGCGCAGGTTGTACTTCTTGACCTGGGCCAGGGAGACGTAGACGTCGTTCGGGCCCGGGAGGTAGCCGGAGGTGCGGATGAAGGCGTAGTTCTCCAGCACGTCCAGGATGCCGGCAACCGGCAGCAGGACGTCGTCTTCGGTGACCTCGACGTCGTCGACGTCGGGTCCCTGCGCACGGCCGCGACGGCGGTCGTTGCGGTCGCGGAAGCGGTCGTTGCGGGAGCTGTTGTCCCGGTCCTGCCCGCCCGAACGGTCATTGCGGTCGTTCCGGTCGCGGCGGTTGCGGCGGTTCCGGCGGCTGCCGCCGTCCGTATCGTCGCCGTCGCGGGTGTCGTCGCGGCGGTTGCCTTCGCGCTGGCCTGCCTCACGGCTGCCGGCGTTGTCACGCCCGCCGTCGGAGTCGCGGGCTGCGCTGTCCCGGCCACCGCGGGTGCGGCCTTCGCGGCGGTCGGTGCGCTGGCCGGCGTCGACCGTGTCAGCGGCAGGCGCTTCGGAGCGCTGTTCCGTGGAGCGCTGTTCGGTAACAGCCTGTTCCGGTGCGGGCTGTTCCGCCGGGGCCTCAACAGGTGCTTCTTGGACTGTGGCGGCTGCTTCGCTGCGGCGGCGGTTGCGGGTGCGCGGCTGGCGGCGCTCTGCGGCGCCTTCCGTTTCCGTGGCTTCGGCAACGGCAGGAAGTTCCACCTGGGTGGGGGCGGCCGGAGCCTCGGCGGCTTCGCCGGCGGCAGGAGCTACAACGCCGTCGCTGACAGCCCGGCGGCTGCGGCCACGGCCACGTGCACGGGTTGCTTCAGCAGGAGCCTCCGCAGTTTCGGGTGCAGCAACGGCAGGAGCGGTGACAGCCGGAGCAGCCACGCTCTCGGTAGCCTTTTCCGCCTTCCGGGCCGGAGCCTTGGTGGTGGGAGTGCCGGCGCGATGGGCGGAAATGGCCGAAACCAGGTCTCCCTTGCGCATGCGCGAACCGCCCGAAATCCCCAGCTGGCTGGCAAGAGCCTGCAGCTGGGCGAGCTTCAGGCCGGCCAGGCCGCTGCTCTTGGCGGGTGCTGCCGGTGATTCGGCAGCAGAAGTTGATAGTTCCACAGCTGGCGACAGCTCAGTGGTTTCGGTCACGAAGGATCCTTCCCCCTCGACGGCGTCCAGACTGGGAGCTGGACGCGATGATTTGATCTGGGCTGCAGTTCAGATCTGCAGCCGGATTTCGGCCTTGCCGGTTGGATATCGGCCAGCAGGGCCGGATACTGATTCACCTTCCGCTCCGCCCATGGCGGAACGCCGGACTGACGCTTTAGGGGCAGTTGGATGCTGCAGATTCCTGCGACAGACCAAGCAGGCGGCACCGGAATACATTCGCAGTAGGAGATCAAAGAGCAAGTGAATGCAGGACCAGATCAGATAGGCGGAATTACCGCCGGTGCAAGTCCACCTTAGCACCTTCAACGTCCACTGCCAGCTTCAGAACACGCCAGGCCACATCAGGCGTGTTGGCGGAGGTGAACGCCTCGATGAATCCCAGTGCATCTGAGGCTTCCGCTTCGCCGTTGGCCAGGACCAGGACGGTGGGTCCGGCGCCGGAAACCACTGCCGCGTGCCCCGCCGTGCGCAGGGCGGCGATCAGCGCTGCGCTCGGCTGCATCGCCTCCGCCCGGTAGCTCTGGTGCAGGTAGTCTTCGGTGCCGGCAAGCAGGAATTCCGGTTTCTGCGTCAACGCGTGGATCAGCAGCGCCGCCCGCCCGGAGTTCATGGCTGCGGCGTGATGTCCCACCGAGGCCGGGAGCAGAGAACGGGCCGCTTCGGTGGAGAGCTCGAAATCCGGAACAGCCACGATGGGGATGACCGGGTCCGCGACCGTGGCGCTGGTGCTGCTGTACTGGTCACTGTCCTGCCACGACAGCGCCAGTCCGCCGAAAATTGCCGGTGCGACGTTGTCCGGGTGCCCTTCCAGCTCGCTGGTGAGCTGCAGGATCCATTCCTGTCCGCGCTGGTGTTCTGCCGGCACCATCGCGTTAGCGGCCGATACGGCCGCCACCACTGCCGAGGCGGACGAGCCCAGGCCCCGTCCGTGCGGGTTGACGTTGTCAGCCGTCACCTTGAGGCCGGCGTGCCGGAATCCCAGGCGCTCAAAGGCGGCGTCCATGGCCCGGATCACCAGGTGGCTGGCGTCCCGCGGCAAAGTCTCCGCACCTTCGCCGCGGAGATCGAACAGGAGCTCGTCCGTGTCCAGGCTTTCCACGGTCAGGGTGTCGTGCATGGCCAGGGCGAGCCCCAGGCTGTCATAGCCGGGGCCAAGGTTGGCCGTGGTGGCCGGAACCCGGACCGTGACCCGCTGGCCGGCCTCGATGAGTTGCAGTCCGACGGTGGCCTGCGAGGTGGTGTCCAAGGTTATTTTTCTTCCAGTCCCAGTTCAGCAGCAACGGTGACAACGTCGTTGGAAACCTTGACCGGCTGCACGTCGCTTCCATCCTCGGTGCGCAGGGCCCACTGGGGGTCCTTGAGGCCGTGGCCGGTGACGGTGATGACGATGGTTTTGCCCGAGGGAACCTCGCCTGCAGCGTGCTTTTTGAGCAGGCCCGCGACGCCGGCGGCAGAGCCGGGCTCCACGAAGACGCCTTCGCGGGAGGACAGCCAGCGGTGTGCGTTGAGGATTTCCTCGTCGGTGACGGCGTCGATCAGCCCGCCGGATTCGTCGCGGGCGCCGATGGCGCCATCCCAGGAAGCGGGGTTGCCGATACGGATGGCCGTGGCGATGGTGTCAGGTTCGGTGATGGGGTGGCCTGCGACAAAGGGCGCGGCACCCGCTGCCTGGAAGCCCCACATGGCGGGCGTCTTGGTGGAAACCGCGGGAAGCGTGCCGGCCGTCGCGGACTCGAACGGCGCGGAGTACTCCTTGTAGCCCTTCCAGTAAGCGGTGATGTTGCCGGCGTTGCCCACCGGAAGCACGTGGATGTCAGGAGCATCGCCCAGCGCGTCCACGATCTCGAAAGCGCCGGTTTTCTGCCCCTGGATGCGGGCGGGGTTGACGGAGTTCACCAGGAAAACCGGGTAGGACTCCCCCAGCTTCCGGGCGATGTCGAGGCAGTTGTCGAAGTTGCCGTCGACCTGCAGGAGCGTGGCGCCGTGCGCGATGGCCTGGCTGAGCTTGCCCATGGAGATCTTGCCTTCGGGCACCAGGACGGCGCACTTCAGGCCCGCCGCGGTGGCGTAGGCAGCAGCGGAGGCGGAGGTGTTGCCGGTGGAGGCGCAGACAACGGCCTTGGCACCGGACTCGACGGCGGCCGTCATGGCCATGGTCATGCCGCGGTCCTTGAAGGAGCCGGTGGGGTTCATGCCCTCCACCTTGAGGTAAACCTCGGAACCGGTGAGTTCGGAGAGCTTCTGCGCGTGCACCAGCGGGGTGCCGCCCTCGCCCAGGGTGATGACCCGGGTGGATTCCGTCACGGGCAAACGGTCAGCGTATTCGCGGATAACGCCGCGCCATTGGTGAGCCACTTAGACTCCTTCTACCCGCAGAACGGATGTAACTGAATTGATGACGTCCAGGCCCTTCACGGCCTCAACGGTGGCCGCGAGGGCAGCCTCTGACGCGCGGTGGGTAACGATCCGCAGTTCCGCGGATTCCACGTTGGACTCCGCGTCGCGGTGGATGGTCTGCCGCATGATTTCGATGGAGACGCCGTTTTCGGCAAAGATCTGCGCGATCGTGGCCAGGACGCCGGGCTGGTCGGCAACATCCAGGCCGATGTAGTAGCTGGTGACGGCAGCTTCGATGGGCAGCGCCGGAACATGCCCGGTGGTGGTCTCGGTGCGCTGCGGTCCGCCGAGGACCAGACGCCGCGCCGCGGAGACGAGGTCGCCTAACACCGCGGACGCGGTGGGGGTACCGCCTGCACCTTGGCCATAGAACATCAGCTCGCCCGCATTCTCCGCCTCGATGAAGACGGCGTTGAACGCGCCGCGGACGGCGGCCAGCGGGTGTTCGCGGGGCAGGAGCGTGGGGTGGACACGGACGGACACGCCCTCGTTGCCGTCGGCATCCGTGAGCTTCTCGGCGATTGCCAGGAGCTTGATGACGAAGCCGGCGTCCTTGGCCGCGGCGATGTCCGCGGCGCTGACCTTGGTGATGCCTTCGCAGTGGACGTTTTCCAGGGCGAACCGGGTGTGGAAGGACAGCGTGGCCAGGATGGCGGCCTTGGCCGCGGCGTCGTGGCCTTCGACGTCGGCCGTGGGGTCCGCTTCCGCGTAGCCGAGGCGCTGGGCCTCCGCCAGGGCGTCGGCGAACTGGGCGCCGGTGGAATCCATCTGGTCCAGGATGAAGTTGGTGGTTCCGTTGACGATGCCCAGCACGCGGGTGATCCGGTCTCCGGAAAGGCTGTCCCGGATGGGGCGCAGGATGGGGATGGCGCCGGCAACGGCAGCTTCGTAGGAGAGCTGCACGCCGGCCTTGTCGGCTTCCTCGTAGAGGGTGGGGCCGTCCTGGGCCAGCAGGGCCTTGTTGCCGGTGACCACGCAGGCGCCGTTGCTCAGCGCGGAAAGGATGAGCGTGCGGGCAGGCTCGATGCCGCCCATCAGCTCGATCACCAGATCCGCGTCCTTGACCAGGGTCTCGGCGTCGGTGGTGAACAGGTCCTGCGGCAGCTCAACGTCCCGCTTGGAATTCACGTTGCGCACGGCGATGCCGCTGAGCTGGAGGCGGGCTCCGGTGCGGGCGGCAAGGGCGTCGGCGTCCTCAATGAGAATCCGCGCAACCTGGGCCCCAACGTTGCCACAGCCCAGCAGGGCCACTTTCAGGGTTCGCAATTCTGTCATTCAGACTCCCATGTCGCGGTTCAGCAGATCTTCTTCGGTTTCCCCGCGGACAATCAGCCGGGCAGATCCGTCGCGCACCGCGACAACGCCCGGCCGGGCCAGATAGTTGTAGTTGCTCGAGAGGGCCCAGCAGTAGGCGCCGGTCCCCGGTACAGCAAGCAGATCACCGGCTGCCACGTCCTCGGGCAGATATACATCTCTAACAACTATGTCGCCGCTCTCGCAATGTTTGCCCACCACGCGGGACAGCTGCGGGGCCGCGGCTGACGTGCGGGACGCCAGAATTGCCGAGTAATCCGCGTCGTAGAGCACCGGGCGGGCGTTGTCGCTCATCCCGCCGTCCACTGAAACATAGCGGCGCGGATACGTAACGTTGTTACCGTCCTCACGTCCGCCGGAAGCGGCCGGCGCGTCGACGCGCACGGTCTTCAGCGTGCCCACCTCATACAGCGTGAAGGTGGTGCTGCCCACGATGGCACGTCCGGGTTCAATGGAGATCCGCGGCGACTCAATGCCCAGCTCAGCGCAGGTTGAACGCACGACGGCGGCCATCGCCGTCGCGATGTCAGCGGCAGGGCGGGGGGTGTCCACCGGGGTGTAGGCGATCCCGTAGCCGCCGCCGAGGTCGAGCTCCGGCATCACGATGGAGTACCTTTCCTGCATCGCAGCGAGGAAACGGAGCAGCTTCTCCGCAGCCAGCGCAAAGCCGTCCGGTTCAAAGATCTGGGAGCCGATGTGGCAGTGCAGGCCCAGGAGGTCGATGCCGGGATGCGCCGATGCCGCCGCCACCGCTTCTTCGGCCGCCGACAGGCCGGCCTGCTCGGTGGTGTCGGCCGCCATGGAGAGTCCGAATTTCTGGTCCTCGTGGGCGGTGGCGATGAATTCGTGGGTGTGGGCGTGGACGCCCGGGGTGAGGCGCAGCATGACCTTCGCCTGCTCACCGCGGGACTGGGCGATGTCACCCACCCGGACGAGCTCGGACAGGCTGTCCACCACGATCCGGCCCAGGCCCATGTCGAGCGCACGGTTGAGTTCGGCGTCGGACTTGTTGTTTCCGTGCAGCGCCACCCGCTCCCCCGCGATGCCGGCGCGGGCGGCAACAGCCAGCTCGCCGCCGGAGGCGGTGTCCAGGCAGAGCCCTTCCTCCTCCACCCACTTCACCACGGCACTGCACAGGAAGGATTTTCCGGCGTAGTAGACATCCACGCCGCCGCAGATGTCAGCGAAGGCAGCGTCGAAGGAATCCTTGAAGGCGCGCGCCCGGGCGCGGAAGTCGGCCTCGTCCATGACGAACAGGGGCGTGCCGAACTGCTGCTTCAGCTCGGACACTGACCGCCCGCCGACAGTGAGTTCGCCGAGGCCGTTGCGCTGCACGCTTCCTGCCCACATCGGCTCCTGCAGGGCATTCAGGTCAGCAGGAACTGCCAGCCACTCCGGCGCCAGCGGGGATGCGGTGTTTCCGGTCTGCACAGACATTGCCGTCACATCCGTTCCGGCGCCGAAACGCCAAGCAGGTCGAGGCCATTGGCGAGTACCTGGCTGGTGGCATCGTTGAGCCACAGCCGGGTGCGGTTGACGTCGGTCACCTCTTCATCGCCCATGGGCGCGATGCGGCAGGCGTCATACCAGCGGTGGTAGGCGCCGGCGATGACTTCGAGGTGGCGGGCCACGCGGTGCGGTTCGCGCAGCTCCGCAGCCTTGGCGACGATCGAGGGGTAGCTGCCCAGGTGGGAGAGCAGCTCGTTCTCCGTGGCGTGGTCCAGCTGGGACGCGTCGAAGGCAGAACGGTCCACTCCGGCGGCCACGGCGTTGCGGGCTGCACCGCGCGAACGGGCATGGGCGTACTGCACATAGAACACAGGGTTCTCGTTGCTGTGCTTCTTGAGCAGCTCCGGATCAAGGGTGAGCGGCGAGTCGGCCGGGAACCGGGCCAGGGAGTAGCGGACGGCGTCCTTGCCCAGCCAGTCGATCAGGTCCTTGAGCTCAATGATGTTTCCGGCGCGCTTGGACAGTTTGGCCCCGTTGACGGACACCAGCTGGCCGATCAGCACTTCGATGTTCTTCTCGGGATCGTCCCCGGCACAGGCGGCGATGGCCTTCAGCCGGTTGATGTAGCCGTGGTGGTCGGCGCCGAGCAGGTAGATCTTCTCGGTGAAACCGCGGTCCTTTTTGGACAGGTAGTAGGCAGCGTCCGCGGCGAAATAGGTGGGCTCGCCGTTGGCGCGGATCATCACGCGGTCCTTGTCGTCCCCAAAGTCCGTGGTCCGCAGCCAGACGGCGCCGCCGTCGTCGAACACGTGGCCCTGCTCGCGAAGGCGCGCAACGGCACTTTCAATCGCGCCGGCGTCGTGCAGTTCCTGCTCGGAGAAGAAGACGTCGAACTCGACGCCGAAGTCCGCAAGCGTGGCCTTGATGTCCTTCATCTGTGCCTTGTAGGCGGCGGAGCGGATCACCGGGAGCGCGGCAACTTCGGTGAGTTCGCGGATGTCCGGGTGCTCGGTGAGGACTTCGTGGCCCAGGTCCGCGATGTACTGGCCCGGGTAGCCACCCTCCGGTACCGGGCGGCCGTGCAGTCGGGAGTAGACGGAGTTGGCGAAGACGTTCATCTGGGAGCCGGCGTCGTTGATGTAGTACTCAGCCGTGACATCCGCACCGGAGGCGCGCAGCACGCGGGCAATGGAGTCGCCAAGGGCGGCCCAGCGGGTGTGCCCGATGTGGAGGGGCCCGGTGGGGTTCGCGGAGACGAATTCCATGTTCACGGTGTGGCCGGCGAGCGCGGAGTTGGTTCCGTACTGGGTGCCAGCTTCGACGATCATCCGGGCGAGGGCACCGGCGGCGGCGGCGTCAACGGTGATGTTGAGGAAGCCGGGTCCGGCGATTTCCACCCCGGCAACGCCGTCGATGGCCTTCAGGCGCGTGCTCAGGACGGTTGCGAATTCGCGCGGGTTGGTGCCCGCCTGCTTGGCCAGCTGCAGCGCGATATTCGTGGCCCAGTCGCCGTGGTCCCGGTTCTTGGGCCGCTCCACGCGTACCTCATCAGGCAGAGCTGATGCTGAAAGGGCAATGTCACCGGTGGCGACGGCGTCTTTCAGGCAGGCGGATATGGCGAGGGAGAGTTCTTCGGGAGTCACCCCTCTAGACTACCGGGGGCCGCTGACAGCAAAGAATTGGGACTGGTCCGGCGACCTAGGCATTCCACAGGGAATCCACAAGCCAGCTACAAGTTGAACCAATACGCTGGTTTCAGCGTTGACTCCAGCGTAAGCACCGTCCCGAACACTTAACCGAAATGAGAGCCTTTTTATGAGACCGTCAGTCCGCAAGAGTGTTTACGCCGGCATCGCCGGCCTGTCCCTCGCCGGAACCGTGGCCGGCTGCGCGCCGTCCGCTACTGAAAGCGTCCCCGTGTCCACCGGTGGCGCCACGTCGGAAACCGCGGCGGCCACGCCGTCGGCGGCCGCGTCTTCCCTGGCCGGCAGCGGCTCCAGCTACAAGGACGGAACCTACAGCGCCGACGGGAACTATGTTTCCCCCAACGGAACCGAAACGGTGGGAGTGCAGCTGACTCTTGCTTCGGGCACTGTGACGGACGTCCAGATCACCCAGCACCCCTCCAACCCCAACACCCGCAAGTTCCAGGGCGAGTTTGCCGGCGGCATCGCCTCCCAGGTGGTGGGCAAGAGCATTGACGAGCTCAAGGTCTCCAAGGTTGCCGGTTCATCCCTTACCAGCGGAGGCTTCAACCAGGCAGTGGAACAGATCAAGTCGGAGGCGCAGTAGGCGGTGCCGGGCGGGAACTGGCAGGACTTCGTGTTCGACGGGATTGGCACGCGTTGGGAAATCTCAACACCGCTCCCGCTCGGACCGTTCCTGCGGGCACGCCTCCTGGCCAGGGTGGAAAAGTTCGACGCCGACTGGTCCCGTTTCCGGAGCGATTCCTTAGTGACCGCGATGGCCCGGGAACCTGGCCGCTATGACTTCCCTGCGGAAGCGGACCAGCTCGGAGAGCTCTACCGGACGCTGTACCGGCTGTCCGGTGGTGCGATGACGCCGCTGATCGGAGCCAGCCTGGAACGCCTGGGCTACGACGCGGACTATTCGCTTCGGCCTGCCGGTACCGCCTTGCCGGCGCCGGCCTGGGACACCGTTCTGGACTGGACCGAAACTGCCATCACGGCCCACGCTCCCGTTGTGCTGGACATTGGCGCTGCCGGCAAGGGCTTGCTGGTGGACCTGCTCGCTGCTGAATTGGCGGCCGACGGCGTCGACTCATATGTCATCGACGCAAGCGGGGACCTTCTGGCGCACGGCGTGGGGGCGATGCAGGTGGGTTTGGAACACCCGTACAACCCTGAGCAGGCGATCGGAATTGTCCAACTCGAAAGCCGTTCGCTGTGCGCTTCGGCGGCAAACCGCCGCGTCTGGGGCGACGGACTGCACCACGTGCTGGACGGGATGACCGGACAGCCCGTCCGGACCGCCGTCGCGACCTGGGCAATGGCGGACACTGCCGTACTGGCCGACGCGCTGGCAACGGCGCTCTTCTTCGTACCCGGGTCAGAGCTCCAGGAGACGTTCCCGTTCTCGTGGCTGACGGTGTTTTCCGATGGAAGTGCCGCCTATTCGGAAGAATTTGAAGGGACACTGTTCACATGAGCCCTGTTGAAACGCCGAAGACCGGTCCGGCTCCCTCCGTCGCAGGCCGCCTGGACACCATGCTTGGCCGGTTCACGATGTACCGGCTCATCCTGCTGGTCCTCGCAGCCCTGGCCGCCTACAGCCTGCTGTTGGATGTCCTCGGCTGGCTGACGTTCGGGATCCCCGAGATGCTGGCACACCTGGTGCTCTGCCTTGGCCTGACATACGCCTCCAACCGTGTACTGGCGGCGCTTTTCCGGGTGCGTCCGCATTCGGAGTCCTCGCTGATCACCGGGCTGCTGCTCTATTTCCTGTTCTGGCCCTCGTTTCAGGCTCTGGACGTGGCCGGTGTGGCGCTGGCGTGTGTGCTGGCGTCGGCGTCGAAATATGCGCTTGCCTGGCGCGGCCGGCACATCTTCAATCCTGCAGCCGCCGGCGCCTTTGTTGCCGGCCTTACGGGACTGAACATTGCCACGTGGTGGGCGGCCACCCCGGCAATGCTGTGGCTGCTGGTTCCGGGCGTGCTCCTGGTCCTGTACCGGACCCGGAAATTCCTGATGGCCTCGGTGTTTACCCTTGTTGCCACATCCATCATCACCGTGGAGCTTCTCCGCGCGGGGATGACGGCGGGCATGGGCATTTACCAGGCGCTGGCCCAGCGGCCGCTGCTCTTCTTTGTAGGTTTCATGCTCACGGAACCCCTGACATTGCCGCCGCGCCGGTGGCAGCAACTGGCGCTGGCAACCGTGGTGGGGGTGGTGTTTGCGGTGCCCTACAACCTGGGTTTTATCGCCAACTCGCCCGAGGCAGCCCTGCTGCTGGGCAATCTCCTGGCTTTCCTGGTGGGCCAGCGCGGGGGCGTGAAGCTGCGGTTTGCAGGCAGCCGCCAACTGACCCCCAGCACCACCGAGTTCTCGTTCGAGCCGGCCAGGGCCGTGCGGTTCCTTCCGGGCCAGTACATGGAGCTGGACCTGCCGCACGCGAAGTCTGACGGGAAAGGCCGACGCCGGGTGTTTAGCCTGACTGGTTCGCCTACGGAACGCCTTGTGAAGTTTGGTGTGCGGACCGCCGAGCCGCTGTCCGCCGCAAAAAAAGTGCTCCTCGCCCTGAAGCCTGGCGACGAGCTGGCCGCCACGTCCGTGGGCGGCGATTTCATCCTGCCCGGCGACCCCAACAAGCCTGTCCTGCTCATCGCGGCCGGAATCGGCATCACTCCCTTCCTCTCCCATCTGGCGTCCGGCCAGTTGCGGGAGCGCGACGCTGTAATGCTTCTTCTGGCCAGGAGCGCCGACGAGGTGGCCTACGCGGACGAACTAAGGGCCTCCGGCGTCCGGGTCCTGGTTCATCTCGCGGACGGTTCAGAGCCACCGGCTGGAATGGCCGCCGTTTCGGGACATGGCGCACGACTGGACGGGGAGACGTTGGCTCAGCTTGTGCCGGACATCGCCGCCCGGGACGTTTATGTTTCCGGTTCGCCCGCCAGTGTCGCGTCGCTTCGCCGTGCGGCGCGGAAAGCGGGGGCCCGGCGGGTGCATGTGGACTCGTTTTCCGGCTACTAATTACCCCCGGATATGGCTCCAGGCCCGGCGGGGACGCGCCAATTTTCGCTTGCAGGCCACCTTACTGCTAAGCTCTAGGACGTCCCGCCAGCAACGGCAGGAACCCCGGATTGCCCTCGTAGCTCAGGGGATAGAGCGTCTGCCTCCGGAGCAGAAGGTCGTAGGTTCGAATCCTATCGAGGGCACCATGTGAAGCACCCCGGTCTGTTGACCGGGGTGTTTTCCTTTTGCCCCTGGCTAAACCCAACCGTATTGCCTTATCCAGCTGGCTTCGGGCTCAGTTCTGCCCGTTAGGCGTCACACGTCTCGAATGCCAACGAGAGGTGCCAGTCGGGGTCCGGGTCCCGTGGCAGCCAGACGTCCGGAACCCCTGGGTCTTCAGGCACGTCCCGGTCGTCCGGCAGATCAAGCAGTGCCAAGTCTTCAGGCAGATCAAACCATCCTGGGGGCTGCACATCCTCTGGCAGCTCAAGCCAACCCGGCAAACCCGGGTCTTCAAGCAGCTCCAGATCCTCAAGCACGACCAACTCGCACAAACGGTCCCCGGGCAGCACGGCAGGCTCGGACTGACTGTCAGCCAACCCCGCAGGCCACTGGGGTGGTTGCCAGTAGGGTTGTTCGCTGTGATATGTGCGGCCGGTGGGTGAGGTCCAGCCGGGCGGCTCGTTTTTGGTGGCCGGTGTGGGGGTCCAGGCGCTGTTGTGCTTGAGCCGGTGGTGCTTGGGGCAGAGCTGTGCCAGGTTGCTGATTCCGGTGGTTCCGCCGTGTTGCCATGCTGTGAGGTGGTCTGCTTCGTTGTCCAGGGTGTGGTTGTTGCAGCCGGGGAAGGTGCATCTGCCATCTCTGAGGCGGAGTGCCTGTTTCATGGCTTTCGTGAGCCGGTAGCTGGTGCGGCCGATCTCCAAAGGCGTTCCGTCC
>NZ_QRGQ01000015.1:0-26817 GCF_003367205.1 Arthrobacter sp. RT-1 | reverse complement strand
AGGAGGCGGTGGGCCAGGACGTCGGCGCGTCGTTGGGGCAGGGTGCGGGTTTCGTGGGGTCCCTGGAGGCCGCGTGCCATGGCGGTGGTGCTGTTCCAGATCGCTGACGCCGAGTCGGCGGGCAGGTACGCGGAGAACCAGGCCATCCCGTTGCGGTCCGGGCAGTGCTCCACCCGCCGGTCGGCGACGCTCTTGGCGTGCCGCTTCTCGAGGGATTCGGGGTGATGCCGCTCCCGCCAGGTGCGCACCTTGTGCCGGAACCGCGACGGCACCAGTTCCCCGGGCGCGGCCCCGCGCGCCCGATGAGGCGTATCCGAATCGAAGAAATGCGCGACCAGCGCGGCGCCAGCGGCCGGGTCCAGGTCCGCGGTCTCGTCAGCGATGATCCGCGCGTGCAGCCAGGACACGTTCCCGGCAGCCAGCGCATCGATGGCCGGCGGCAGCGCACACAACTGCCGGGACTGACGGACGAACGCCCCCGCGGCCCCCGAACCGATGGTCAGGACGCCGCCGATCTCCTCCACGACGGACATCTCAACAAAAGCCCGCTCCTGCAGGGAAGCAGTGGGCGGGGTCATGGCCTCCTGCAGTTCGAGGGCCTCGGCGGCATCCCGGGCCTTGATCGCTGCGACCTGCGCCTCCAGCCGGGAAACGAGGCCCATCCGTTTCAGCCGGATCTCGTACTGCCGTTCCAGCACATCAACCCCGGCGCTCCCGTCAACGACGGTGGCCGCCTTCATACCTTCTTCTTCAAGGAACAGCGCGTTGACGGCAGCCATAGTGGCAAAAACACCCTCCAATGGTGCTGCTATCACTGTGCTGTTTCCCATATCTAAATCATCCTGGGAGGGTACGACATTCTTTGGTACGTTGCCCAGTCAGGGCGAGATGGCGCGTCAGGCCAGCCTGCCGCCGTCGTAACCCTTAAAGCCCGCCCGCACTCCAATAGTCAGCTTGCTTATTACTTTCACCTTTCCTAGGCTGGAAACCGTCAGGCAAACAACTCTCGAAGCGGTAGTCCGCGCCCTGAAGCAGACGCGCTGCACGCCGCTTCACACGAGGAGGAAAAATGTCAGAACCCAGCATCACAGGCAAGAAGGTCGCATTCCTGCTGACGGACGGCGTGGAGCAGGTTGAGCTGACCAGCCCCTGGCAGGCGGTAAAGGAAGCCGGCGGCGTGCCCACGCTCGTGGCCCCCAAGGCCGGCAAGCTGCAGGGCTACAACGGCACGGAAAAGGGCGACACCTTCGACGTCGACCTCACCGTCGCAGAAGCCAACGCCTCCGACTACGACGCGCTGGTCCTGCCCGGCGGCGTCGTCAACGCGGACCACCTCCGCGTGGACAAAGACGCGCAGGGCTTCACGCGAAGCTTCTTCGAACAGCACAAACCGGTCGCCTCGATCTGCCACGGACCGTGGCTGCTCATCGACGCCGGCGTGGTGCGGGGCCGCAATGTCACGTCCTACCACACGCTCGAAACGGACCTCAGGAACGCCGCCGCCAACTGGACGGACCAGGAAGTAGTGGTTGACCAGGGCCTGGTGACCAGCCGGAACCCGGACGATCTTCCCGCGTTCAACAGCAAGCTGGTAGAGGAAATCTCCGAAGGCGAGCACGCAGGCCAGACCGCCTGACACCTTTTGTTCCCTCAGGGTTTGAAAAAAGATCCCGCGCGGAGGAATTACTCCAGCCGGTAGAGTGTTGCCATCTGCAGCGGCCATGTTCGCGCACCACACTCATTACTCTCCCTGAGGGAACACTCATGTCTACCGAAGTCTCTCCGCCCGCCAACGGCCAGTCCGTCAACACCGAAGGAATCAAGCCCGCCGCGCCGGAGAAGATGTCCCGCGAGTCCGTCACCATCATCACCACCCTGTTGGTGGCGACGTTTGTGGTGATCCTCAACGAGACCATCATGAACGTCGCCCTCCAGCGGCTCATGGTGGACCTCCAGGTGGATGCACCAACGGTCCAGTGGCTTTCCACCGGTTTCATGCTGACCATGGCAGTGGTCATTCCCACCACCGGCTTCATCCTCCAGAGCCTGTCCACCCGTGCCGTCTTCATGCTGGCCATGGGGCTCTTCGCCGGCGGCACCGCACTGGCCGCCGTGGCTCCCGGATTCGAGATACTGCTGCTGGCCCGCATCATCCAGGCGGGCGGCACCGCCATCATGCTGCCGCTGTTGATGACCACCATCCTCACGCTGGTCCCGATCGCCAAACGCGGGGCCGTGATGGGCAACGTCAGCATCGCCATCTCGGTGGCCCCGGCCATGGGACCCACCGTTTCAGGCCTGATCCTGGAGCACTTCACCTGGCGGTTCATGTTCGTGTTCGTCCTGCCCGTCGCCCTCGCGGCGCTGGCCATCGGTGCGAAGTACCTCACCAACGTGGGCGAAGCGGAGAAGACCAAACTCGACTTCGCGTCCGTACTCCTCACCGTCCCCGCGTTCGGTGGCCTGGTCTACGGCCTGAGCCAGATCGGCGGCGGCCACGGCGGCCAGGCGGGTCCGGGCACCACCGCGATTGCTGCCCTGGTTATCGGCGTGGCAAGCCTCGCCGTATTCGTCCTCCGCCAGCTCAGGCTGCAGAAGGCCAGTGCCCCACTGCTGGACCTCCGCGCGTTCAACTTCCGCATGTTCACCGTCTCGGTCCTGCTGATGGTGGTGGCCATGATGGCCCTGTTCGGCGGCGTGATCCTGCTGCCGCTCTACCTCCAGGAAGTCCGCGGCCTGGGCTCCCTCGAAACCGGGCTGGCGCTGCTCCCCGGCGGACTGGCCATGGGCCTCCTGGGCCCGGTCATCGGCCGGCTGTTCGACAAGGTTGGCCCGCTGCCCCTCACCGTCACCGGATCCATCCTGATGGTCGTGACCCTTTGGCAGTTTTCAATGCTCGACGCCGGCACGGAAGTCTGGTGGATCGTCACCTTGCACGTGGGGCTGAGTTTCGGCCTGGCGCTGCTCTTCACTCCGGCGTTTACCACCGGCCTGAACCCGCTGCCGCCGCACCTGTACTCGCACGGTTCAGCGATCATGAGCACCACGCAGCAGGTTGCCGGCGCCGCCGGCACGGCGCTGCTCGTGTCCATCTTCGCCGTGGTGTCCGCGACGTCGGGACTCGTCGCCGGGATGAGCGCCGCCTTCATGACGGCAACAGTCATCGCCTTCGCCGCCGTCGTCCTTTCCGCGATGATGCGCAAAACCGAAGGTGCCGGCGCGGGACACGGCGGGCACTGATCCCAACTGGGTAGCACTAACTGTCGTCCTGAGCCCTCAAAACGACAGTTAGTGCTACTTACATGGGGGTCAGCCGGCGTAGAAGTCGCTGAGTTCCTTGATCAGGACGTCCGGGGCCTTGATGGCGCCGTCGTGCCCGAAGCCGGGGAGGATGGTGTAGCTGGAGCCGGAGAGGACGTCGTGGATCTGCCCGCAGGCCACACCGAAGTAGGCCGGGCTCTTTTCGCCCACCACGATCAGCGTTTCGAGCGGAAGCGCCAGGAACGGCTCGGCCGGCATGTCCGCGGCGATGATCGCCTTGATCTCCCGGACGCCGGTCCGCATCAGCTCCCTCTGCTGCTTGCCCTCTGACGTGCCGGCGGTCAGCTTGTTGGCGAGGGTCAGCATGGACAGCGGCATCCGGGACGAGAACGGTCCACCTTCCTCGAGCCCGCGCTGGATCACGGCGAGGGCCCGGTCGTCATCGCCAGCGGCAGCCGCGGCCTCATATTCGGCGATCCACTCCGCCTTTACGCTGTGGTTCACGGATACCGCGGGATCGTACACGGCCAGCCGCTCAACCGGCAGCGTCCGAGCCGCGTGCAGTGCCACCGCGCCGCCGAAGCTATGGCCGAACACGTCCGTGCTGGACGTGTGTTTCATGACCGTGTCCAAATCGCGGATATCCACATCCAGCGTGTAGTCCTCCGGCTGGGGGGACGACGATCCGCGGCCGCGGCGGTTGAACGTGTGGACGGGCCGGCCCAGGGCGGCGCTCAGCTTTTGCGCGAACTTGGTGTAATCCGCTGCCGTCACCATGGATGGCGGGACAATCACCACGCCGGAGCCGGCGGAAGCCATATCCGTGCCGGTGGAGAAGAGCTCCAGAGTGCCGCCGTCGGGGGTCCTGATGTTCTCACGCGTCATGTTCCGAGCCTAGCTGAGCAACCTGAGCGCGGGCACCATGGACACTGCCGGCTGAAGGATCCGGAGGGGATCTAGGCGAGGCGCGAGATGAGCGCGGCGCTTTCCGCCCTGATGGCGGGCAGTTCTCCGGCCAGCCCGCAGAGGATCAGTCCCGCATCCGCGGCCTCCAGTGGAGATTCCGGGGTGGCCATGCCATCCGCGCGGAGGCTGATCAAGGATTCGACCAGGCGGAACGTGAAATCGCCGCCGCTGGCTTCCGGATGCCCGTCGCCGCCCGAGGGGGACAGGCTGGCGCCGAATTGCCCGTACAGGCCGCGCAGCTCCTGCCGGTCCGCGAGGAACCGGGCAAAGCGTGCGGTGCGGACTTCGGGCAGGTGGTAGAGGATTCCGAGGTTCCAGCGGGCGCTGCAGAGCTGGGTGCCGTCGTAAAGCGCGACGGCGTGAAGCCGGCTTCCGGCGGCAGCTTCACCTGTGGTGTCGGCTGCGACGGCCCGCGCGAACTTCAATCCGCCGCTCACGGTTCCCTCCAGCAGGTCCTCGAGGATGTCGTCCTTCGTCTTGAAGTGGTGATAGAGCGAGGACTGCCGGATTCCCACGGCGTCCGCGATGGATCGGGTGGAGGTGCTGGCGAAACCGTGGGTGGTGAAGAGTTCGGCGGCCGCATCGAGGATTTCGTCGCGGGCGGTGGCCCCCGGGCGGGAGGGCTGTTGGTGGCGAGGGCGTCCCGGTCCGGCTGAAGTCACCGCATCATTCTTGCATTCCCGTCCGGCCCGAAAACCGCGGAACGGCAATGTGAGGGGACGGAAATGAACCCGTAACAAGATGTCTATGTGCCTTTTACAGAGGTGAAACTGTTTGGGGACATGGCGCTGGAAAACTATCAATTGACCGGTAATCAGCAGCCTTCGGCCGAGCGCTGCGCTGCCGGGAGGTTTTATCCCCCCTGCCATTCCAGCCCCGGAGATTCCGATGACATCAACCGTTCTCCCCACCGTCCACCAGGACGATGCGGACCTGACGTCCCTTGGCTATGAGCCCACCCTTCACCGAAAGCTCGGCCGCTACGCTTCCTTTGCCGCCGGCTTCTCCTTCGTTTCGATCCTGACCACCATCTTCCAGCTTTTCGCGTTCGGCTACTCGTTCGCTGGGCCTGCGTTCTTTTGGACCTGGCCGGTTGTCCTGGTGGGCCAGCTCCTGGTGGCCCTGAACTTCGCCGAACTGGCCGCCCGCTACCCCTTGTCCGGCGCCGTGTACCAGTGGGCCCGGCGCGTGGGCGGTGAAAGTGTCGGCTGGTTCGCGGGCTGGTTCATGGCCATCGCCCAAGTGGTCACTGCCGCGGCCGCCGCCATCGCCCTGCAGGTGGTGCTGCCCCAGCTCTGGGACGGCTTCCAGATTGTGGGCGGCGATCCCGCCCTCAACACGGTCAGCGGTGCCGCCAACGCGGTGGTCCTCGGGGCCGTGCTCCTGGTGGCCACCACCATCATCAACTCGCTGGGCGTCAAGCTCATGGCGCACGTGAACTCCGTCGGTGTCACGTGCGAGATCGTCGGCGTCGTGGCCGTGATCCTCGCCCTGATCAGCGCTGCCCAGCGCGGTCCGGATGTCGTCGCGGACACCACGGTGCTGCAAAACTCAGAGCTCGGCGCAGTGGGAGCCTTCCTGGTTTCCGGTCTGATGGCCGCCTACGTCATGGTGGGCTTCAACTCCGCCGGCGAACTGTCCGAAGAGACCAAGGACCCGCGGCGCACCGCACCCCGCACCATCCTCTCCGCGCTGCTGATCTCCGGCATCGGCGGCGCACTGATGATCATCACGGCCCTGATGGCTGCACCCAGCCTCGACGACGGCCGGCTCGCCACCGAAGGTCTTCCCTACGTCCTCACCGCCGTGCTGGGCACGTTCTGGGGCAAGGTCCTGCTGGTGGACGTGGCCATCGCCATCTTCGTCTGCACCCTGGCGATCCAGACCGCCGGTTCCCGCCTCGTGTTCTCGATGGCAAGGGACGGGAAACTCCCCGCCTCCGCGCTGCTCTCCTCCGTCCACCCCACCCGGGGCACGCCCATGTGGCCATCCATCGTCATCGGCGCACTGGCCGTGGGTGTGCTGGCCATCAACGTTGGCAACGCCGCCCTGTTCACCACCTTGTGCAGCGTGTGCATCGTGATGGTCTACCTTGCCTACCTCCTGGTCACCGTGCCGCAGCTGGTGAACCGCCTCCGCGGCGACTGGAACCGGGTGGGGCAGACCATGCCCGCGGGCCTCTTCTCGCTCGGCCGCTGGGGGCTGCCCGTCAACATCCTCGCCGTCCTCTACGGCGCCGTGATGGTGGTCAACCTTGCCTGGCCCCGGCCCGAGGTCTACGACCCCTCCGGCGAGAACGGGATCCTCCTCTACTCGGCGCCGCTGATGGTGACGGCGGTCCTGCTCCTGGGCCTCTGGGTCCGCCGCCGGAACCTGGCAGCCAGCGCATAACAACCGCCAAGCAACCAAGCCTTAGAACCCAAGCCTTAGAACAACAGGACTGACATGACACAGACCATCGAAACACCAGCAACCGGCACAGCCACCACCGCCGGCGCCCGTGCCCACGCCCGGGAACAGCACGGCCGGACCGCGGACACCATGCGCTTCGTACCGGCCGCTTCCGCCCCCGCGCGCTTCACTGAGGAACTGCCCGACGGCGTTTTCCCCACCTGGGTCGAGTCCCTGGCCTTCGGCCGGTACACCACCATGACGCTTGCCCGCGGCACCCGCGTCCGGCTCACGGACACCGCCGGTGATGCCTGCGTGCACACCCTCCTGTACCGGGCCGGGGCCCTTCACGAACGCCTCAACACCGCGGACACCGTCAAGGTCCCGTGGCAGGCCTACCCCGGGACGGGCCACCCGCTGCTGTCCGACGCCGGCCGCCTGATGGCCACCATCGTCGCCGATACGTCCAACCGACACGACGCCCTGACCGGCGCCACCACCCTTAGCGGAAACACCGAGCGATACGGCGCCGGAACGGCCCACAGCGCGTCCCCGGCAGCCCGCGAACTCCTCACCCTCGGCGCCTTGAAGACCGGGCTGGGGCTCCGCGACGTGGCACCGTCGCTGACACTCTTCAAGGGCATCAACGTGGACCCCGCCGGCACTATCACGTTCACCGGAAGTGCCGGTCCGGGCGCCGCCGTCGAACTCCTGCTCCAGATGGACGCGGTGCTGGTGCTCGCCAACACCGCCCACCCCCTGGATCCCCGCGAAGGCTTCGCCGGAACCGCCGTCGACGTCGTCGCCTGGCACGCGCCGCAGGACCTCGCCGCGCTCGAGGCGGGCACCCTCGCCGGCCCCCTGGCGCCCGAACACCTGCAGGCACTCCGCAACACCGAACACGACCTCACCGCAAGGAACGCCCGATGAACACCGCCATTGACACCAAACCCATCCCGGCCCCGGGCGAAACCGCCCTGGTGCCCGGCGCCGTGGTCCTCGATGAATTCGTGGAAGCCAGAGGCCCCTGGTCAGCGGTAGTGGCAGCCGGCGACGTGCTGACCATCGTGGACCTGGAAGGCAACCAGGCCGTGGACTGCCTGCTGTACGCCGCTGAAGACACATCCGTCCGCTACTCGGCGCCCGTCACCATCGCCCGGCAGCAGTCGATCGTCCTGAGCACGGGTTCGGTGCTTCGCGCAGACACCGGAGCCCCGCTGATGACCGTGGTGGCAGACGAAGTGGGCGTGCACGACACCATCGGCGGGGCCTGCTCGCAGGAATCCAATACCCTCCGCTACGGCCAGCACACCCGCGAACAGCACGCCTGCGTTGAAAACTTCCTCATCGAAGGCTCCCGCTGGGGCCTGGGAAAGCGGGACCTGGTGTCCAACATCAACTGGTTCATGAACGTTCCCGTGGACCCGGACGGTGCCCTGGGCATCGTTGACGGACTGTCAGCCCCCGCCAAGCGTGTGGCGCTGCGGGCCGAGGTGGACACCCTGGTCCTCGTCTCCAACTGCCCGCAGGTCAACAACCCCTGCAACGGCTTCAACCCCACCCCAGTCCGCATGATCGTCACCCGGCCGGAGGCAGCGCTGTGAACACTTTCGACACCCTGCTGATCGCCAACCGCGGCGAAATCGCCTGCCGCATCATCGAATCAGCCAAGAAACTCGGCTTGCGGACCGTCGCCGTATTCTCCGAAGCGGACCGCGGCGCCCGCCACGTCCGCCTGGCAGACGAAGCGGTGCTCCTCGGCCCGGCGCCTGCCAAGGAGTCCTACCTCCGGGTGGATGCGCTCCTGGCAGCGGCGAAGTCCACCGGGGCAGGAGCGATCCACCCCGGATACGGGTTCCTGTCCGAGGACGCCGCTTTCGCCGAAGCCGTGGAAGCAGCAGGACTGGTCTTTGTTGGCCCCACCTCGGAACAGCTGCGCATCTTCGGCACCAAGCACACGGCACGCGACGCCGCCCGCGCCGCCGGCGTCCCCATGATCGCCGGATCCGGACTGCTGGCGGACGTGGCTGAGGCTGTAGAGGCAAGTGCCGCCATCGGCTTCCCCCTGATGCTCAAGGCCACCGGCGGCGGTGGCGGCATCGGCATGACGGTCTGCCGCACCGAGGCCGAACTGGTGGAGAGCTTCCCCCGGGTTGCCCGCCTGGCGGGGGCCAGCTTCGGCACCGCGGGCGTCTTCGCGGAACGCTACGTCGAAAACGCCCGGCACATCGAAGTCCAGGTTTTCGGGGACGGTGAGGGCCGGGTGGTCAGCCTCGGCGACCGCGACTGCTCCCTGCAGCGCCGGCACCAGAAGGTTCTTGAGGAAGCGCCGGCCCCCGACCTGCCCGAGGAGCTGCGCGAAGAACTGCACCGCAGCTCCCGCGCACTGTGCGCCTCGCTCAACTACCGCTCCGCAGGAACGGTCGAGTTTGTCTACGACTCGTCCCGCCGCGAAGCGTCCTTCCTGGAGGTCAATGCCCGGCTCCAGGTGGAGCACCCCGTCACCGAGGCCGTCACCGGGGTGGACCTCGTGGAGTGGATGCTCCGGCTGGCGCAGGGCGGCGCGGAAGCCCAGGGCGTACTCGCCGGCGTCCCGGACAGCCTGCCGGTTTCCGGCAACGCGGTGGAGGCACGCGTGTACGCCGAGGATCCGGCCCGCGGCTTCCAGCCCAGCGCCGGAACCGTCACCAACGCCGTGTACCCCGCTGCGGAGGATGTCCGCGTGGACGCCTGGGTGGAAACCGGCACCGAGGTGTCCACCAACTACGATCCCCTCCTTGGCAAAATCATCACCTCGGCAGCAACGCGTGCTGAGGCCTTCGACCGGCTGGCCGCAGCACTCGCCGGAACCCGGATCGACGGCATCGAAACCAACCTTGGAATGCTCCGCGCCGTGGCGGGACTGGACGTGGTCCGCAGCGTCGAGCACTCCACCAGCACCCTGGACTCCGTGGGCGATCCGCAACCGCGCATCACCGTGGACCGCCCCGGCCTGCAGACCAGCGTGCAGGACTGGCCCGGCAGGACCGGCCTGTGGCAGATCGGCGTCCCGCCGAGCGGCCCCATGGATGACCTGTCCTTCCGGCTCGGCAACACCGCGCTCGGCAACCCCGAAGGCGCCCCCGGCCTGGAATTCACCATGACCGGGCCCAGCCTGACCTTCACCCACGCCACCACCCTCTGCGTCACCGGCGCCGAGGTTACAGTGACGGTTGACGGGACGGAGGTGCGAGCCTGGGCGCCGGTGACGGTGCCCGCAGGCGGCACGCTGGACGTCGGCACTGCCGCAGGGCACGGGCTCCGCGGGTACATCCTGTTCCAGGGTGGCCTGGACATTCCGGAGTACCTTGGCAGCGCATCCACCTTCACGCTCGGGCAGTTCGGCGGACACGCCGGACGCGTCCTCCGCGCCGGCGACGTCCTCCGCACCGTGAAGCCCGCCGCCGGCACCGCAGTAACAGCGCCGGAAACAGCGGTGCCCCTCGACAGCCGGCCCGCCCTGACTTCAACCTGGGAACTGGCCGTGGCGGAAGGCCCGCACGGCGCCCCGGAATTCTTCCAGCGCGAAGACATCGAGGAACTGTACGCCGCCGAGTACGAGGTGCACTTCAACTCCGCCCGCACCGGCGTCCGGCTGACCGGTCCCAAACCCCGCTGGGCAAGGACCGACGGCGGCGAGGCCGGCCTGCACCCGTCCAACATCCACGACACCGCCTACTCCGTGGGCGCCCTCGACTTCACCGGTGATACCCCCATCCTGCTCGGCCCGGACGGCCCCAGCCTGGGCGGTTTCGTCTGCCCCGTCACCGTGGTGACGGCCGACCGCTGGAAGCTCGGCCAGCTCCGGCCGGGGGACAAGGTCCGGTTCGTTCCCATCGAAGTCAGCCAGGCACCGTCCGCCGGGGACCTCGGGCCCGGCCGGCAGCTGGTGCTGCCGGGTGACGCCGGCTGGTCGGCAGAGCTGTCAGGCAACCTGTCAGCGCACCTCTCAACAAAGACTGCAGCAGCGCCGGCAGGCAGGCGCGCTGGGCGAGGGGACGGCGACGACGGCGTGCTGGGCCGGGTGCCGGAAGGCGCCGGACGGCCGGCAGTCACCTACCGACGCTCAGGCGATGACAACCTGCTCGTGGAATACGGCGAGATGGTCCTGGACCTGGGGCTGCGTGCCAGGGTGCACGCCCTGCACCAGCACCTCGAACAGCTCCGCGTGCCCGGAATTGTGGACCTGACCCCCGGTATCCGCTCCCTCCAGATCAAGGTGGACCCGTCGGTCCTAACCACCAAGCGGCTGCTGGGCCTCGTCCAGGACATTGAGGCGGCACTGCCCGCGAGCTCCGAACTGGTGGTTCCCAGCCGCACCGTCCGGCTGCCGCTGTCCTGGGATGATCCGGCAACGAGGGAAGCCATTGAGCGCTACATGGCCGGCGTCCGTGATGACGCGCCGTGGTGCCCCTGGAACATCGAGTTCATCCGCCGGATCAACGGACTGGACTCCGTCAACGACGTCTTCGACACCGTCTTCAACGCGGAATACCTGGTCCTGGGCCTCGGGGATGTTTACCTCGGCGCCCCGGTGGCCACGCCGCTGGATCCGCGGCACCGGCTGGTGACCACCAAGTACAACCCGGCCCGCACCTGGACGCCGGAGAACGCGGTGGGCATCGGCGGGGCCTACATGTGCATTTACGGCATGGAAGGCCCGGGCGGCTACCAGTTCGTCGGCCGCACCACCCAGGTGTGGTCGCGCTACGCGGATTCGGCTCCCTTTGAGGCGGGCTCACCCTGGCTGCTGCGCTTCTTCGACCGGATCTCGTGGTACCCGGTCAGCCCCGAGGAACTCCTTGACCTGCGTGCCGACATGGCCGCCGGCAGGGGCCGCGGCGTCGAAATCGAGGAGGGCACCTTCTCCCTGGCAGAGCATGAGCTGTTCCTTGAGGAAAACCGTGAGTCCATCGCGGCATTCCGCGAGACGCAGGGCGCGGCTTTTGCGGTGGAACGGCAGGCATGGGCCGACGCCGGCGAGTTCGACCGCGCGGAGGCGCTGGCCGCCGGCGTGGCCCCCGCGGCAGACGACGTAGTGGTTCCCGACGGCGGGTCCCTCGTGTCCGCGCCGTTTGCTGCGAGCGTCTGGAAGGTTGATGTTGCAGTGGGCGACCGGGTGGCCAAGGGCCAGCCGCTGGTTTCCCTCGAGGCCATGAAGATGGAAACGGTGCTGGAAGCGCCCTGCGACGGCGTGGTGCTCCGCGTCCTGCCCGCCGCCGGTTCACAGGTGGTGGCGGGCGAGGCCGTGGTGGTTCTCGGCAGCGATGCCTTGGAGCCCGCGGACCTGGAAACCCCGGAACTGGAAGAGGCAGCAGTATGAGCAACCCCACCACCGGTACGGCCACAGCGCGGGTCAAGGCGGCGCTCGCCGCGATTGAAGCAGTGGACCGTCCCGAAATTTGGATCACCCTCCGCGGTGAGGCTGATTTGCTGGCCGAGGCCGATAGCATCGACGCGGCTGTAGCCGGCGGCGCCGACCTGCCGCTCGCCGGGCTCCTGCTGGCCGTCAAGAACAACGTGGACGTGGCGGGCATCCCCACCACGGCGGCGTGCCCCGGCTTCGCCTACCTGCCGGAGAAGGACGCGGACGCGGTGGCCCGGCTCCGGGCCGCCGGCGCACTCGTCCTCGGTGCCACCAACCTGGACCAGTTCGCCACCGGGCTCGTCGGCACGCGCAGCCCGTATGGTGCCGTCCGGGACTCCCGCCGCCCGGAGTTCATCTCCGGCGGCTCCAGCTCCGGCTCTGCGGTGGCAGTGGCGCTGGGCCTGGTGGACATTGCCATCGGAACGGACACTGCAGGATCAGGCCGGGTGCCGGCGGGGCTGCAAGGGATCGTGGGAATCAAGCCGACGCTGCACGTTGTGTCCACCACCGGCGTAGTGCCTGCCTGCCGGTCGTGGGACGCCGTCACCATCTTTGCCCGCCAGCTGTCCACGGCGGAGCTTGCGATGGGGGTGATGGCCGGCAGCGCGCGGACCTGGCCCAGCGATATCCGGCTGGCAGCACCGGCGAGGCCGAGCGTGGCCTACCCCGCCAGCCTGCCCGCCCTTCCGGACTCCTGGGCAGCAGAGTTCGGACGCGAGGTGGACCGGCTCCGCGACTCGGGCGTGGACGTCCGGCCCATCAAATTCGACGCCTTCCTGGACGCGGCGCGGCTGCTGTACGACGGGGCCCTGGTGGCCGAGCGCCATGCCGCCGTGGGCGACTACATCGAAACGGCCGACGCCGGCACGGACGGGCAGGCGGGCATCGACCCCACGGTGGGTGGAATCATCCGGGCGGCCGGCACGTTGCCTGCCCACCGCTACGTTGCGGACACCGCCAAACTGGAAGAATTGAAACGCACGGCGATGGCAGGGCTGGAAGGCTTCGACGCCCTGCTGGTGCCCACGGCGCCGTTCCACCCCACGCTGGCCGAGGTGGCCGCCAACCCTGTGGGGGTGAACTCCCTCATGGGCACCTACACGAACTTCTGCAACCTGTTCGACCTCTGTGCGGTGGCCGTCCCGGCAGGGGTGGTGGATGGTTCCCAGTTCGGGCTGACAGTAGTGGGCCGGACCTTTGACGACGCAGTCGCCGCCGACATCGCCCGCAGGATCGAAACAACCCCCGCTTCGCCGGAACTCTTTGCTGCCGGCGCAGTACCGGCAGTGACGGCGGCAGCCGGCCAGCCGTCGTCGTCCGTTCCATGGCCGGTGCCTGCCGGTGCTGTGGCGGTCCCGCTGGTTGTGGTCGGTGCCCACCGGAAGGGCCAGCCGCTGGCTCCGCAGCTGGAGGAACTCGGGGCGGTCTGGGATGGCCCCGTCCGGACGGCCGCCCGCTACCGCATGGTGTCCCTGGACACCATGCCGCCCAAGCCGGGCGTCTACCGGTCCGACGACGGCGCGGAGCTCGTGGGTGAACGGTGGCTTCTGTCGCCTGCGGGGCTTGGTTCGTTCCTGGCGTCCCTTCCCGAACCGATGCTGCTCGGATCCGTGCAGCTCTCCGACGGGTCAACCGCCGTAGGGTTCGCCTGCGACGCCGTGGCCGCCGCCGGCGGCGAGGACATCACGCGCTTTGGTGACTGGCTGGCGGACCGGAAGGAGCTCGTGAGCCCTTGAAATACTCCGAGATATCGGTGACGAGTTCATTGACGGCCGCGGGGATGGAGCCGTGGAAGCCCTTGGGGGAGAGCTCGTAGGTGCTGCCGGGGACGGCGGCGTGCAGCCGCTCCGCCGTGACCTTGTAGTAGCCGGGGCTCTTGCCGCCGGCCATGAAATGGGTCGAGGCGGGCAGCACGCTGAAGTCCCTGGCATGGTCGGCCTCGTTGTAGGCGGCGCGCAGCTCGCCCACGCCGCTGGGCATGACGTCCCGGAACATCCTGTTGATTTTGGTGTTCGAGACCAGTGCCATCAGCCCGGCCAGGACCGGCTCCGGAATCCTTGCCAGAGCGGTGCCGGGGCTGGTGGCCTTCTTCATGTGCGCCAGTGCGTGGCCCACCTTGCCGTTGTTGACGGCGTCCTCGAACCCGTCCAGCCAGGCGGTGTCGATGCTTCCGTCGATGTTCACCGCGGCGTCGTACACCGCGAGCTTGTCCGGCACGTAGGAGGTTCCGGTGAACTCCTGGACGGCGTTCAGGGCAACCGCCCCGCCCAGGCTGTGGCCCAGGATGTTCCGGGCTCCCGTGGCATCCAGGACAGTCCGCACGTCTGCAATTTCGGTGGTCATCGAGTAGTCCGCGGGCTGTTCTGATGAACTGCCGCGGCCGCGGCGGTCATACACGTCCACCGCCCAGCCGTCACCCAGGCCCTTCGCCAGCGCGACCGAAAACGGCCGGTAGATCAGTGCGGTCAGGAACGCCCCGCCGATCAGCACCACGCGGCGTTCCCCCGGCGCATCAACGGTGCCGTAACTGTATAAGGCCAGGCGGCCGCCGTCGTGCGTTGCAATGACCTGTTCTTTCACCACCCCATCGTAGGCGGGAGCCGGGGGAGCAGCCGCGAAGCCGGGCCAGCCCAACTCCCGGTAAACTTGATGACTGTGACTTCCCAAAACACCCCCGCCCCCAAGAACGCCCCAGAGCCCCTCGATGCCAGCGAGCAGATGCGGATCCGCATGGAGAAGCGCGCCAAGCTGATTGAGCGCGGCTCGGAGGCGTACCCGGTGGGCGTGGAACGGACCCACTCCCTCGCCGAAATCCGTGAAAAGTACGCCCACCTCGAGGCGGACGACACCACGGGCGACATTGTGGGCGTCACCGGCCGCGTGGTCTTCGTCCGCAACACCGGCAAGCTGTGCTTCGCCACGCTCCAGGAGGGCGGCACGGACGGCAAGGGAACCCGGCTGCAGGCCATGCTCAGCCTCGCCAACATCGGCGAGGAAGCGCTCGCTGACTGGAAAGCCCTGGTGGACCTCGGCGACCATGTGTTCATCAAGGGCGAGGTGATTTCCTCCCGCCGCGGCGAACTGTCCATCATGGCCGAATCCTGGACCATGGCCTCCAAGGCCCTCCGTCCGCTGCCGGTGCTGCATGCCGAGCTGAACGAGGAAACCCGCGTCCGCCAGCGCTACGTGGACCTGATGGTCCGCGACGAAGCCCGCGAAATGGTCTACACGCGTGCCGCCATCACCCGGTCCATCCGCGAAACGCTCTTCCGCCACAACTATGTCGAGGTGGAAACGCCCATCCTGAACCTGGTCCACGGCGGCGCGCTGGCACGGCCGTTCGAGACGCACATGAACGCCTTCGACCAGAAGATGACCCTGCGCATCGCGACGGAGCTTTACCTCAAGCGTGCCGTGGTGGGCGGCATCGACCGCGTCTACGACATGGGCCGTGTGTTCCGCAACGAGGGCGTGGACTCCACCCACAGCCCCGAGTTCACCACCCTGGAGTGCTACGAGGCGTGGGCGGACCAGTTCGTCATGGCTGAACGCATCAAGGAGATCATCCTCGACGCCGCGGACGCCGTGGGTGCGGGCCGCGTCATCCAGACGGACGCCGGGGAGATCAACCTCGACGGCGAGTGGGCCTGGCTGGCGGTCTACCCCGGGCTGTCCGACGCCGTTGGGCAGGAAGTCACGCCGGATACTCCGCTTGAGGTGCTTCGCGGAATCGCTGAGAAGCACGACGTCAAGGTCGATCCCAAGTGGGACGCTGAAAAGCTGGTGGTGGAACTCTTCGGCGAAATCGTGGAGCCCACCCTGCTGAACCCCACTTTCGTCTACGACTACCCGCCCTCCGCGCAGCCGCTGGCCCGCCCGCACCGCGAGGACGGCCGGCTCATCGAGGCCTGGGACCTGATCATCGGCGGCATGGAGCGCGGCACCGCCTTCTCGGAGCTGATCGACCCCGTCATCCAGCGCGAACGGCTCACCGAGCAGTCACGCCATGCCGCGGCCGGCGACGACGAGGCCATGCAGCTGGACGAGGACTTCCTGCGCGCGCTTGAGTACGGCGCCCCGCCCATGGGCGGCATCGGCCTCGGAATCGACCGCCTGGTGATGCTCTTCACCGGTGCGGGTATCCGGGAAACCATCCTCTTCCCCCTGCTGAAGCCCGAAGGGCACTGACCATGGAATACGTGGCAGTCCTCCTGCCCTCGCTGGTGGTGGGCCTCATCTTCTGGTTCGCCATGAGGGCAATCTTCAATGCGGACAAGTCCGAGCGCCAGGCGGAGGCCCGGGCCCAGGCTGAAGCGGATGCCCGCGCCGCGCAGGTCTCCGACGCGCAGCCGGCGGACCGTCCGGACCCCGAATCAAAATAGATAAAACCCCCTAATCTCCTGCCTTTATCCCCAAGGAACCATTTCGCGCTTTGACGCGTTGCCATAAAAAGAGTCATACTTTTAAAGGAAACATCCTGCTTTTCTGAAAACCGACCCTTTCCAAGAGGAAGACCTTTAATGGCACAGAAAGTAAACATCATCCTCGTTGATGATCTGGATGGGGGATCCGCAGACGAGAATGTAAAGTTTGGCCTCGACGGGGCCAACTACGAGATTGACCTCTCGGCGGCCAATGCCGCTGAACTCAGGTCTTCGCTTGAGCGGTTTATTGCCGCAGCGCGAAAGGCTTCGGGTGGCCGCGCCGCCACCCGCACCAAGGCTGCTCCTTCCGCGGGCCGCAGCCACGATTCAGCACAGATTCGCCAATGGGCGCGGGATAACGGCTACACCGTTAACAGCCGCGGCCGAATTCAGGCCGAAATCCAGGAAGCCTACCAAAAGGCAAATTCCTAGCCGCAGGCCAGGCGCTCGTATTAAGCCCTGCTTCCCCTTACCGGGAAGCAGGGCTTTTTCGGTTCCGCAAACGCTAAAAACCAAGGCGGCCCGCCGTCGTCGTAATTAATCCAAACTTTTGGGGTGGCGGGGTTAGCTGCTCCTCTTTCCTTCATGCAGGGATCAACTCACCAGTTCCGTCGTCAAAGGGGCCCTGGCACCCACAGCAGCCAGTCCGTGAGGCCGGCCTGTACGCGGCAGGGAAGGGTCCTGCCGATATTCCCGCAACCCCTCCGGTTTCCCCTGTGGCGAACACGCTCCACAAGTCCGGGCCCGCCACGTAGCATCAAAGTACGTCGTAGCTAGGAGTGTGGCGAAATGTTTGAGCGATTTACGGACCGTGCCCGTCGCGTAGTTGTGCTTGCCCAAGAAGAGGCACGCATGCTGAACCACAATTACATCGGTACCGAACACATCCTCTTGGGTCTGATCCATGAGGGTGAGGGCGTTGCCGCCAAAGCTCTTGAGTCCTTGAGCATTTCGCTCGACGGCGTTCGCGAGCAGGTGCAGGAGATCATCGGGCAGGGCCAGCAGGCGCCGTCCGGCCACATCCCCTTCACCCCCCGTGCCAAGAAGGTACTGGAGCTCTCGCTGCGCGAGGCACTCCAGCTGGGCCACAACTACATCGGCACGGAGCACATCCTGCTCGGCCTCATCCGTGAGGGTGAAGGTGTTGCCGCGCAGGTGCTGGTCAAGCTTGGCGCCGACCTGAACAGGGTCCGCCAGCAGGTTATCCAGCTGCTTTCGGGCTACCAGGGCAAGGAGACCACCGGTGCAGGCGTTGGTTCGGGCCAGCCCGAAGGCGCCCCTGCCGGTTCCGTTGTCCTGGACCAGTTCGGCCGCAACCTGACCCAGGCTGCCCGCGAGAACAAGCTGGACCCGGTCATCGGACGCGAGCAGGAGATGGAACGCGTCATGCAGGTCCTCTCCCGCCGCACCAAGAACAACCCGGTCCTCATTGGCGAGCCCGGCGTCGGCAAGACCGCCGTCGTCGAAGGCCTTGCCCAGGCCATTGTTCGCGGCGACGTACCGGAAACCATCAAGGACAAGCAGCTCTACACGCTGGACCTTGGCTCCCTGGTGGCCGGCTCCCGTTACCGTGGTGACTTCGAAGAGCGCCTGAAGAAGGTCCTCAAGGAGATCCGCACCCGCGGCGACATCATCCTCTTCATTGACGAGATCCACACCCTCGTTGGTGCCGGTGCCGCCGAAGGCGCCATCGATGCTGCATCCATCCTGAAGCCCATGCTGGCCCGCGGTGAGCTGCAGACCATCGGTGCCACCACGCTGGACGAGTACCGCAAGCACATCGAAAAGGACGCTGCGCTGGAGCGCCGCTTCCAGCCGATCCAGGTCAAGGAACCCTCCGTGGCACACGCCATCGAGATCCTCAAGGGCCTGCGTGACCGCTACGAGGCACACCACCGCGTCACCATCACCGACGGCGCCCTGGCCTCCGCTGCCAGCCTCGCCGAGCGCTACATCTCGGACCGGTTCCTGCCGGACAAGGCGATCGACCTGATCGACGAGGCAGGCGCACGGCTGCGCATCCGCCGCATGACCGCTCCGCCGGAGCTGAAGGCCATGGACGAGCGCATCGCCAAGCTGAAGATGGAGAAGGAGTCCGCGATTGACGCGCAGGACTTCGAAGGTGCCGCTGCGCTCCGCGACAAGGAGCAGAAGATGATCTCCGAGCGCTCGGAGAAGGAGCGCCACTGGAAGTCGGGCGGCATGGACGACATCTCCGAGGTGGATGAGGATCTCATCGCCGAGGTGCTGGCCAACTCCACCGGCATTCCCGTGTTCAAGCTGACCGAGGAAGAGTCCTCGCGCCTGCTGAAGATGGAAGACGAACTGCACAAGCGCGTGGTCGGCCAGAACGAGGCCATCAAGGCCCTGTCCCAGGCCATCCGCCGCACCCGTGCAGGGCTCAAGGACCCCAAGCGTCCCGGCGGCTCGTTCATCTTCGCCGGCCCCACAGGCGTCGGCAAGACCGAGCTGGCCAAGGCACTCGCGGAGTTCCTGTTCGGTGAAGAGGATGCCCTCATCACGCTGGACATGTCCGAATACTCGGAGAAGCACACCGTCTCGCGGCTCTTCGGTGCCCCTCCGGGCTACGTGGGCTACGAGGAAGGCGGCCAGCTGACCGAGAAGGTCCGCCGCCGTCCGTTCTCCGTGGTGCTGTTCGACGAAGTTGAGAAGGCCCACGCGGACCTCTTCAACTCGCTGCTGCAGATCCTGGAAGACGGCCGCCTGACCGACTCCCAGGGCCGCGTGGTGGACTTCAAGAACACCGTGATCATCATGACCACCAACCTGGGTACCCGGGACATCTCCAAGAGCGTCGCCACCGGCTTCCAGTCGGGCACCGACACGCAGACCGGCTACAACCGCATGCGTGCCCGCGTGACCGAGGAGCTCAAGCAGCACTTCCGCCCCGAGTTCCTGAACCGTGTTGATGACGTTGTGGTGTTCCCGCAGCTGACCCAGGACGAGATCATCGAGATCGTGGACCTGTTCGTCACCCGCCTGGAGAAGCGCCTCAAGGACAAGGACATGGGCATCGAGCTCACGCCCGCGGCCAAGGTGCTCCTCGCAACCCGGGGCTACGATCCCGCCATGGGTGCCCGGCCGCTGCGCCGCACCATCCAGCGCGAGATCGAGGACCAGCTCTCCGAGAAGATCCTGTTCGGCGAGATCCACGCCGGCGACATCGTCGTAGTGGACGTGGAAGGCGACGGCGACGACGCTAAGTTCACGTTCGCCGGCAACGCCAAGCCGCGCATCCCGGAAATCGCCCCGAGCGTCTAAAGCATCACCGTAAGGCCCCGCCAGCTCCCAGAGCAGGCGGGGCCTTCCGCTTTTAACCCGCCCCACCCAAAGGTTGAGTCCGGGGCTCCCGTCGGCTGGGTTCGCTGCGGCACCGGCGCCATTTGCCGCTTGCTGCTCGTCCCTCGCTTTGACGCAAGCTACACAAATGGCCCCGGCGCCCTCGCTAGGGGCGTCGGGAACAGGACGTGCCGCGACAGGTCCGGACTTGAGCGGTTCTGCCCCGCACAAACGGTGCTGGCCGGGGCCGTTTTTGCGGCCGCGGGCCGTTTGTGCTGTCGTCCTGCCGCGGCCCATCCGGTCCTTCCGCGCGAGGTGCCGGGCATCAGGGATTTATGTAGGCGCCGTCAAAGCGACGAAGGAGCAGGCGCCGGGAAATCTCTGATGGCCGGCTCCGGACCCAGCCACGGGAATGCGCCCAAGGAGGGGCGCCGGGGCCGGAGCGGACCCAGCCATGGAGACGCACCCACAGAGCGTGGCGGTTGTGACGGAGAGCACAACTCGGGTTGAATCAGGGGCATGGCTATCGAGAATCCGGTGATCCCGGACGAGCAACCTTTGACCGCTTTCCATGACCTTGACCATTACCTGTCCATCCCGCGGGTGAGTGGGCTGAGCCTTAGCCCGGACGGCACCCGGCTGGTTACTACCGTGGCCACCCTGAACGGTAAAGGCACCGAGTACGCCACGGCACTGTGGGAGCTGGATCCCGCGGGGCAGAAGCATGCCAGGCGAATCACGCGGAGCGCCAAGGGTGAGGCGGGTGCCGCCTTCGCTGCCAATGGCGATGTGTATTTCACCTCCGCGCGACCCGATCCCGAGAACCCGGACGAGGATCCCGTCAGTGCCCTCTGGCTGCTCCCTGCCGACGGCGGCGAGGCCCGGGTGGTTCTCAGCCGGCCCGGCGGTGTGGGGAGCGTGCTGACGGCGAGGAACGCGGGCTCAGTATTCGTCACGGCGGAGATCCTGGCCGGTTCCGTCGACGAGGAAGATGACGCCCGCCGCCGCAAAGCACGCAAGGACAACAAAGTCTCGGCCATCCTGCACAGCGAATATCCCGTGCGGTACTGGGACTCCGACCTTGGCCCCGGCCAGCCCCGGATCTTCGCCGTCGAACGGGGCGAGGATAAGGCGGCCGGCAAGCCCGCAACAGTGGATGCCACCGCGCCCCTGGTCCTGCGCAACCTGACGCCCGGCGCCGGTCCCCGGCTGCGGGAGGCGGAGACCGTCACCAGCCCCGACGGCCGGACCATCTTCACCAGCTACACCAAACCCCTCGCCCGGGCGGACAGCCGGTCCATCCTGGTGGCGGTGGACGTCGCTTCCGGCAACCACGAGGTGCTGCTGGACAGAGAAGGCATGAGTTATTTCCCGGGTCCCGTCAGCCCGGACGGCAGGACCCTGCTGGTGGTGAGCGAGAGCGACTCCACCCCGGGACGTGCCCCTGAGGTCAAGCTGCACCTGCTCGACATTTCCGGGAGTGCGGACGGGGCGGGCCTGCAACCCCTGGCCCACGACTGGGACCGCTGGCCCAAACCGGCAGCCTGGTTGCCGGACGGTTCAGCCGTCCTGGTCACCGCGGACGACGACGGCGCGTCGCCGCTTTTCCGGATCAGCGTTCCGGCGGCTGCCGCGGAAGTGAGCGTCACCCGGGTGACGCAGGACGCCGCGGCGTACACCGACGTCGTGGTTTCGCCGGAGGGCCGCAGCGCCTACGCCCTCCGCAGCTCGTACGAGTTCCCGCCGGAGGCGGTACGCATCAACCTGCAGACGGGGGAAACCACGAGGCTGCCGGCACCTGCGGAGCGGCCCGCCTGTGCGGGCAGGCTTGAGCGCATTGCCGCGACGGCTGCGGACGGTTCCCGCGTCCCCGCCTACCTTGCACTGCCGGAGGGTGCTTCAGCTGAAAGTCCGGCGCCGATGCTGCTCTGGATCCACGGCGGGCCGCTGGGCTCGTGGAACGCCTGGACCTGGCGCTGGAACCCATGGCTGCTGACGGCCCGGGGCTATGCGGTGCTGCTGCCTGACCCGGCGCTGTCCACAGGCTACGGCCAGGCGTACATCCAGCGCGGCTGGGGCTCCTGGGGCAAGGCGCCTTTCACGGACCTCATGGCGGTGACGGATGCCGCCGTCGGCCGCCCTGACATCGACGCGGGGCGGATTGCGGCCATGGGCGGCTCATTCGGCGGTTACATGGCCAACTGGGTGGCGGGGCAAACGGACCGGTTCAGGGCCATCGTCACCCACGCCAGCCTGTGGGCCCTCGACCAGTTCGGTCCCACCACGGACGCCTCCCAATACTGGCTAAAGGAAATGACCGGGGAGATGGCCCTGGACAACTCTCCGCACCTGCACGTGGAAAAGATCAGCACCCCCATGCTGGTCATCCACGGGGACAAGGACTACCGGGTGCCCATCGGGGAAGGCCTCCGGCTCTGGTACGAGCTGCTGTCCAAATCCCAGCTGGCAGCAGACCAGGACGGCCAGACGCCCCACCGCTTCCTGTACTTCCCGGACGAGAACCACTGGGTTCTCCAGCCTCAGCACGCCAAGGTCTGGTACGGCGTCGTAGAGCACTTCCTGGCCCGGCACGTCCTGGACCAGGATCTGCCTCTCCCTGCTGATCTGGGGCTCTAGTTCTTTTCGGCTGAGTCCGGCGGGAAAGCTGCGACATTTACCGCTTGCTGCTCCTTCGTCGCTTTGACGCAAGCTACGTAAATGTCCCAGCCTTCCCGCCTCGTGCCGGGCATCGCCCCGCCAAGGCGAGAGCCACGTAAGGTCCGCGCCTCCTTCGCCTCTTGCCGCTGTCGCCGGCCAAGGCACGAGCCATGTGTTGTTCCAACCTCGTGCCGCACGCGTGCCGCGCTCAGGACGACGCTACATATTGTCCCGGCCTTCTTTTCTTCGCCGCGCTGTTGGTCGGGGTTAGGGCGCTTCTACCGTTTCCAGGTGCTCGTCCTGCTCCTTATTCCGGCCTTTTTGGTGGCGGCCGTACTTGTAGTGGAAGTAGGCGTAGCAGGCTGCCACGAAGGGGATGCCGAAGTAGAGGGCGGTGGCCTGGGTGGGGTCGAAGCCGATGCCTATCAGGGAGATCAGGCACAGGACGAATGCCACGATGGGCAGCAGCGGAAACAGTGGTGCTTTGTATGCGAGGTCTGCGGTGCGGCCTCCTGACCGCACAAAAGCACGGCGGTGGAAGAAGTGGGAGGCCGTGATGGACATCCACACCCCAACCGTGGCGAACCCGGCGATCGACACCAGGACCAGGTACACGGTGGTGGGGGCAACCACGCTGCTCACCAGGGACGCCAGGCCGCCCAGCATGCTGACGCACAGGGCAAGCATGGGAATTCCCCGTTTTGTCAGTTTCCCCAGCGCCTTGGGTGCATGTCCTTCATCCGCAAGGGAGAAAAGCATCCTCGCGCAGGAAAACAGGCCGCAGTTTCCCGCGGACAAAAGGGCGGTGATGATGACGAAATTCATGACGTCGGCGGCGTAGGGAATGCCGAGCTGTGAGAAGACGGTGACAAAGGGGCTTGCCTCCAACGAGGCGTCCTCGTAGGGAACAGTGCAGGCAATCACAGTAATGGCACCAACGAAGAAAATCAGCAGGCGAATAACGGTGGTCCGCATCGCTTTGGGGATGTTGACGGCGGGATTGGCGGTTTCTCCGGCGGCAACGCCAATTAGCTCCGAACCGGAAAACGCGTAAAACACGGCAAGCGTGGTGATGAGGACACCGGTAATTCCATTGGGAAACAGTCCTTGGGGGGTATTCAGGTTCTCGCCGAGGAAGGGGTAAGCATTTTCAGCCAGCGGGTGGAAACCAAACAACGCCGCCCCGCCCAGGACGATCAGCCCGATGACTGCGCTTACCTTGATCAGCGCAAACCAGAATTCGGATTCACCGAAGACCCGCGACGAAATCGCATTCAGCGTGAACAGGACCGCGGCAAAAATAAAGCACCAGATCCAGACATCCACCTCCGGAAACCAGCGCTGCATCAAAAGTCCCGCAGCGGTGAATTCAGAGCCAAGGGCAACTGCCCAGCAGAGCCAGTAAAGCCACGCGGTGGCAAACCCGGTCGCGGGGCCAATGGACCTCGCCGCGTAGATGTGGAAAGCTCCGGACACAGGATAGGCCACGGCGAGTTCGCCCAGGCATGCCATCACCATGTAGACCACGGCCGCCCCGATCAGGTAGGCGATGATGGCGCCGAGCGGGCCGGCCTGGGCGATCGTGTAGCCGGAGCTAAGGAAGAGGCCGGAACCAATGACACCTCCCATCGCGATCATCACCAGGTGGCGGGCCTCCATGGAGCGCCGTAAGCCGCGTTTCTCGCTGTGCTCCTGGTCGCGCTTCGGTGGGGTGTCGGACAGGGTGGGGGAGCCTAAAGCCATTTTTCCTCCGGGGTGGGCATCATTGCCCATCGGCGTGACGGGGGTAACACCCGAAACACTGCTTGCTGACCATTGACCTGCGCAAACGTAAACGAGCGACAGCTCGGAACTCTATGGAGTCACGGCTATATCCAGCCGTCGAGCATAAGCACTGCTTCAACTCGACCCCTCCATGAAGCACAGCTGCTGGTCACGTTCTTCTGGACGCCGTGCCTATGCACCGAGCGAAGGCGCCGGGGCTATTTGTGTAGCTTCCTTTCTAAAGGGCCCACGATGTCAGGGTTCCCTGGCCGAGCTTGCGAGGCGAGGGGGCAGAGGGGATGGAGGAGCAGCAAGCGGCAAATAGCGCCGGTGGCGAAGCGGACGCAACCAGAGGGCCAACGCCGAGGAGAACGCAACCAGCGGCACCGTCGAACTAGGATTGGCCTGTGACTGACTCCTTCCATATCCGGCCTGCCCGCACGAGTGATGTGTCCGCCATCAAGAAGCTGGTGGCGCCTTTGGCGGACCAGCGGATCCTGATGGCGAAGGAGACGGTGGCCTACTACGAAAGCCTGCAGGAGTTCCGGATTGCGGAGTCCAGTGACGGCGACGTCATCGGCTGCGGGGCGCTGCACGTCATGTGGGAGGACCTGGCGGAGGTGCGCACCCTGGCGGCCTCGGAGGACTGGCGCGGCAGGGGAGTGGGGCACGTGCTGGTGGAGAGCCTGCTGGACGAAGCCCGCGCCCTGGGTGTGGCACGCGTCTTCTGCCTGACCTTTGAGGTGGACTTCTTCAAGCGCCACGGCTTCGAGGTTATGGCGGACCAGTCTGCGGTGGACCCGGTGGTGTATTCGGAACTCCTCCGCTCCCACGACGAAGGCGTTGCCGAATTCCTGGACCTTGCCCGGGTCAAGCCGAACACATTGGGCAACACCCGCATGATCCGGTTCCTCTAGAACCGCGCGGAACCGGGTCAGGGGCGCGAGCGCGGGGTCGTCCCATCGTGCCTAGTACTGTCCCGGATTATGGATGATTTTTCGGCCCTTCCTATCCATCCATTCGATGGATAAACTGGTTGAGGCTTGCTGGGGAGCAGCCCAACTAGTGAAAGCCAGAAATGCAGAATCTCCCTACCCATACGGCAAAAACCGAACTGCAGCTCCTTGTCCGCGGGCTGGTTTATGCCCCCGGCGACGCTTCCTATGAATCAGAAGCCGCAGCTTTCAATCTCGCCACCCGGCACACGCCGGACCTGGTCCCGGCCGCAGTCAACGCCGATGACGTCGTGGCTGCGGTCAAGTGGGCTTCTGCCCCGCAACATGTCCATTTCCGTCCAGTCCACGGGCCACGGCGCCGCGAACGCCATCACTGACGGCCTCCTTATCAGCACCCGCTACATGCTGGAGCTATCCATCGATCCGGAGGAGCAGTCTGCCCGCGTTGGGGCCGGCATCCGCTGGCGCGACGTCCTCCGCGCGGCTGCACCGCACGGCCTGACCGGCCCGCACGGTTCCACCACCGACGTCGGCGTGGTCGGTTACACCCTTGGCGGCGGGCTGCCGCTCCTGGGCCGCAAGTACGGCTTCGCCTCAGACCATGTCCTGGCTTTTGACCTGGTCACGCCCGACGGCGAACTGCGGCGTGTGGACGCCGTCAGCGAGCCGCGGCTGTTCTCCCTGCTTCGCGGCGGCAAGGGCAACTTCGGCATCGTCACCGCAATGGAGTTCTCTCTCTTCCCGGCCGACCAACTGTATGCCGGCGGCATTTTTTACGACGGTGTGCATGCCAAAGACGTCCTTGCCGGCTTTAGGAGCTGGACGCGGGACCTTCCGCTGGGGGCCTCTGCATCACTGGCCTTCCTGCGGCTGCCGGACATGGAAGAGGTGCCCGCTTTCCTGCGGGGCACGTTTGTGATGCACCTGCGGTTCGCCTGGCAGGGCAGCGAAGCGGAGGGTGCCGCCCTTGTTGCTCCCATGCGGGCCGCCGCGCCGGTTCTGGTGGACGCAGTGGGACCGCTCCCTTATGACAGGGTGGACGAAATCCACGCAGATCCGCAGCATCCCGTCCCCGTGCGCGAAGGCGGCATGCTCCTCAAGGGCTTTGGTCCCGGGCTCGAGGACGTCCTGCTTGACCTTGCCGGCCCGGACAGCCGCGCGCCGCTCCTGCTGACCGAAATCCGCCTGATGGGCGGCGCCCTGGCCGAACCCCTTGCCGGGGCCGCTGCCGGGGCGGATTGCCTGGGCGGCCGCGACGCCGGGCTCTCGTTCTTCACCGTCGGCATCATGGCGCCGCCCATCGCACACCTGGTTCCTGAAGCAATCGAGGCCGCCCGGGCGGCGCTGAAACCCTACGGCACCGGCGGCACCCTCGTGAACCTGCACGGCCATCTCGCCTCCCCGGACCTTGCCGCCAGTGCCTGGCCCGAAGAATTGCGGGGAAAAATGGCCGCGGCCAAGGCGGAGTTCGATCCAAAGAACCTCTTCCGCCACGGCCATGCCGTCCTCCCGTTGGTCCAGGAGGCCGCGGCGGCCTAGCTGTACTGAGTCAGGACGTTGGTTACAGGCGTGAATAGGTGAAGACCTCTTAGGTTGGTGGTTACCACACACAGCCAACGACTAAGAGGTCTTCATGATCCACCGTAATGCCCGTCTGACCCCGACCGGTAGGCGCATCCTCGTCGAACGT
>NZ_QRGQ01000014.1:0-154613 GCF_003367205.1 Arthrobacter sp. RT-1 | reverse complement strand
CCCGGCTCCCGTTCCGGCTGACCCGGCTCCCGTTCCGGCTGACCCGGCTCCCGTTCCGGCTGACCCGGCTCCCGTTCCGGCTGACCCGGCTCCCGTTCCGGCTGACCCGGCTCCCGTTCCGGCTGACCCGGCTCCCGTTCCGGCTGACCCCGCACCCGTTCCGGCTGATCCGGCACCTGCTCCCGCCGACTCAGCGCCGACAAACCCCGCATCCGTTCCGGCTGACCCTGCCCCGGCTGACCCGGCCCCGGCGGTGCCGGCAGACCCTGCGGACGGCGCCCCCGCCGTCGTCGTACCTCCCGCTGCCAGCACGCCTCCGGCTGATCTCGCCAACACCGGGAACGGCTCACGTGCCCCGGCGGGTGCCGGCTACCTGGCCTTCACCGGTTCGTCGGCGCTGCTGCCGGCTGCCGTTGCTGCCGCGGCAGCGATCGCCGTCGGGGGAGTCCTGATGGCGCTGGTCAGGCGCAGGAAGCGCAACGGGTAGGTTTCGCAGGCTTAACCCAGGTGCGGCTACTTATGGCGCCGCATCAGCAGGTTGGTGATACGCATGGTGCAGAGCCGCTGGCCGGCTTCGTTGGCGATGACCACCTCGTGCGTGGTGAGCGTGCCGCCCAGGTGGATGGGTGTGGCCGTGATGGTCACCTGGCCTTCGCGCGCGGAGCGGTGGTGGGTGGCGGAAACGTCCACCCCCACGGCGGTCTTGCCCATGGTGCTCGCATGGATGACCGCCGCCCAGGAACCCACAGCCTCGCCGACAGCCAGCGACGCCCCGCCGTGCAGCAGCCCGAAGGACTGCCTGTTCCCCTCCACCGGCATGGTGGCCACCACGCGCTCCACCGACTCTTCAACGATCTTGACGCCCATCTTCTCGTCCAATTCGCCGAGGTGGATCTTCCACAGCTCATGCTCCGCGGCGGGACTTGCCTGGGTGTCTGATTCGTTCGGGGATGCGTCGTTCATGTGCTCTCCTTCGGGGCTGATGTGCTTCCAGTGTGCAGCGTGATGGTGTGGTCCGTTCTAGTGTGCACGGCGGCACATTCATGTAAGGTACTTATATTACCGAACGGACGGTCAGTAATGATCGGATGCCGTTTCCTGCCCCCTTGTTGGAAGGACCGTCAACGATGACCACCACTGCCACAGCTCCCCACGCCACGCTCGACACCGTGGAAACGGTGCCCAGCTTCATCATGGATTCCTGGTGGACCCCGGATGCCGGATCAACGGCGTCAGCCGTGCCTGTCCGTGACGCCAGCACCGGGGAGATCCTGGCCAAGGTGAGCACCGAAGGGCTGGACCTGGCCGCCGTCGTGGAGTACGGCCGCACCACGGGCCAGGCGGAACTGGGGCAATTCACCTTCCACCAGCGCGCCCTGAAGCTCAAGGAACTGGCGCAGTACCTGCACGCCCGGCGGGAACACTTCTACGCGTTCTCCGCGCAGACCGGCGCCACCAAAATCGACAACCTGATCGATATCGACGGCGGCATCGGCGTCCTCTTCACCTTCGGTTCCAAGGGCCGGCGCGAACTGCCCAACTCGCAGGTGGTGGTGGACGGGCCCATGGAGGTGCTGTCCAAGGACGGCTCCTTCGCCGGCGAACACATCTACACCCGCATTCCCGGCGTGGCCGTACAAATCAACGCCTTCAACTTCCCCGTCTGGGGCATGCTGGAGAAATTCGCCCCCGCATTCCTGGCCGGCGTACCCACCATCGTCAAGCCTGCAACACCCACCGGCTACGTCGCCGCGGCCGTGGTCAAGGCCATCGTCGAATCCAACATCCTGCCCAAGGGTTCGCTGCAGCTGATCTCCGGTTCGGTCCGCGGCCTGCTGGACGTGCTGGACTACCGCGACCTGGTGGCGTTCACCGGTTCGGCGTCCACCGCACTGTCCCTGAAGTCCCACCCCAACGTGGTCCAGGGCGGCGTCCGCTTCACCTCGGAAACGGACTCCCTGAACGCCGCGATCCTGGGCCCTGACGCCGTCGAAGGCACGCCCGAATTTGACGCCTTCGTGAAGTCCGTCGTCACTGAAATGACGGCCAAGGCGGGCCAGAAATGCACCGCCATCCGCCGCGCCATCGTTCCCGAAGCGCTGGTTTCCGCGGTCAGCAAGGCCATCGGCCAGCGGCTCACCGAACGCGTGGTGCTGGGTGATCCCCGCGCGGACGGCGTCACCATGGGCGCCTTGGCCTCTGTGGAACAGCTCAAGGACGTCCGCGCGGCCGTGCAGTCAATGCTCGACGCCGGCGGTGAGCTTGCGTACGGAACGCTTGATTCGCCGTCGGTCACCTCGGCGGACGGTTCCACCGGACTGGTGGACGGGGGCGCCTTCATGGCGCCGGTCCTGCTGAACTGGAACAACCCCGAGGCGGAGGAAGTCCACTCGCTGGAGGCGTTCGGGCCGGTCTCGTCCGTGATCGGGTACAAAGACACCGCCGACGCCGTCCGCCTCGCCGCGCGCGGCAGCGGCTCCCTGGTGGCCACGGTGTGCACCAACGATCCTGACGTTGCCCGCGAACTCGTGACCGGTATCGCCGCGCACCACGGACGCGTCCTGATGCTCAATCGCGAGGACGCCAGAAGCTCCACCGGCCACGGCTCACCTGTCCCGCACCTGGTCCACGGCGGTCCCGGACGGGCCGGTGGCGGCGAGGAGCTCGGCGGCATCCGGTCCGTCATGCACCACATGCAGCGCACCGCCATCCAGGGGTCGCCGAACATGCTCACCGCAATCACCGGCGTCTGGCATGCCGGGGCAGACCGGAACTTCACCGTTGAGACGGAAGGAACGCACCCGTTCCGGAAATCCCTGGAGACGCTGCGCATCGGCGACGCCGTCCGCTCCGACCTGCGGCAGGTCACTCTGGAGGACATCACGGCGTTCGCCAACTCAACCGGAGACACGTTCTACGCCCACACCAACCACGAGGCCGCGGAGGCCAACCCGTTTTTCCCCGGCATCGTGGCCCACGGCTACCTGCTGCTCGCCTGGGGTGCGGGACTGTTCGTGGAGCCCGCACCGGGCCCTGTCCTGGCCAACTACGGGCTGGAGAACCTGCGCTTCATCACTCCGGTGGCCGCCGGCGATTCCATCCGGGTGACCCTCACGGCCAAAAGGATCACGCCGCGCGAAACCGACGAATACGGCGAGGTGGCCTGGGATGCCGTCCTCACCAACCAGAACGACGAGATCGTGGCCACCTACGACGTCCTCACCCTCGTCGAGAAGTAGCCGGGGCACCATGGCCGGTGGTTGCCGTCAACGCAAGAGGGTGATTCGCTGGAGTGATGAGCGACGAGGAAACCCCCGGCAACCAGGATCTTCCCGCTGACGAGCATCTGCGCGAGGACATCGCACCCGGGTCCGGGGAGGAACAGGCAGCCTCCCCGGACGGACACTTCCTGCCCGGCCAGACCAATGCCGGCCAGCAGGTTGGCGGACTGGCCTCGGCCACCGGCTACGGGGACGGCCAGGACCCCGACAAGCGGGACGACAGCAACAACCCGATCTAGCCGCCGAAGGGGGAGGTGCCCGGCTGGCCGCCGGACACCATGCCCCGCCAGGCCACGTCCAGGGCGGACCGGCAGCGGGCCCTGGTATTCCCGTCGTCGAGGTGATCGCCGCGGACCACCAGCTGGTAGTAGAACACGCCGGCGATGAGGTCGAAACAGGCTTCCGGATCGAGGTCGGCCCGGAGTTCGCCCCGCTCGATGCCGGTCCGGAGCGCATTCTCGATGGGCGCCCGCCGCCGGGATACGTGGGATGTCCAGTACGCCTTCTGCAGTTCGCGGTCCGCCATGGCCAGCCGGATCCTCTGCCGGAACCGCTCGTCGGGGTAGTCCACCGGCCCGGTGCCGGCCGTGGCGCCCAGCAGGCTTTCGAGGATGGCGTCCCGCAGGTTTCCGTCAGCAGGTATCGCGGGAGGCATTTCACGCCCCACGTCGAGTGCGGCAGCGATGAGGGTGGTCAGCGAGGGCCACCGCCGGTACAGGGCGGCACGGCTGACTCCGCTGCGCTCCACGATCCGCGCCGCGGTCACGTCCTGCTTGTCGTCAATGAGTTCCAGGACGGCGGCCAGGACCTGGGCGTCAATGTCCTCATTGCGTGGCCGGCCGGGGCCCCGGCGCGGGGTACGTGCCGGGGCCTCCTCCGTCCCGGTGGCAAGAGTCACGGTGGCAAGAGCGGTCATGCAAGGGCCCGTTCGCGGAGGCGGGTGATGGTCCCGTTGCCTAGCCCGGCTGCGCGGAGGGGAGCCAGCGCGTCCCCGTGGCGTTCCCGGAGCCTGGCAAGCATCGTCAGCATCGAGATGTCCATGGGTTCGTCGGAGAAGGTCACCGCCGTCATGGCGTCCAGGTCGAAACCGAGGCGGGCCATCAGCGCACCCATGGTGGGCCGCAGGCGCTTTAGGATGGCGGTCATGTTGGGGTGGGTGCGGGCGTAGTCGGCGACGATGGCGTCATCGCCGGCACCCAGTGCCAGCAGCAGCGCCGCGGCCAGGACGCCCGTCCGGTCCCTGCCTGCGGCGCAATGGAAGGCGGTGGCCCCGGGGGCAAGGGCGATGATTCCCAGGGCGCTGGCGAGCTGCGGCGCTGCGGTTTCCACCATCCGGGCGTACATCTCGCCCATGGCGACGTGCTCGATCACTGGAGTGCCGCCGTCGGGCATTCCCGCTGTGATGCTTTCCATCAGGGGCAGGTGGTGGTAGGCCACCGCATAGTTGGCGAGCGGGCCCCGGCCCGTGAGCACGGCCTCGTCGGCGGTGCGCAGGTCGATAACGGCGGCGAGCCCGTTGTCCACGAGCAGGCGTGCGTCCCCGTCGGTGATGACGGAAAGGTCGTCGGCGCGCAGTGCCAGGCCCTCCCGCAGGACGCCGCCCTCGATGGGGATGCCGCCGAGGTCCCGGAGGTTGACCGGAGCGCTGAGCTCGATGTCGATGATGGGTGCTGTCATGTGATTCTCCTTCGGATGAGTGCGCTGCCCTGGTCGATGACCGTGACGAGCGCGATGATGCAGATGATGATGGCGCTGAGGTGTCCGTAGTCGTACATCCGCATTGCCGTGGTGAGTTCGAGGCCAATGCCGCCGGCGCCCACGAGGCCCAGGATGGTGGCTCCGCGAACATTGCCCTCGAACAGCAGGAGCGTGTACGAGACCAGCAGCGGTGCTGCCTGCGGGACGATGCCGTAGTGGATGACCTGGCGCTTCGACGCGCCCACCGCCTCCATGGCGGTGACCGGCCCGCGGTCCACCGACTCCATTGCCTCGGCGAAAATCTTGCCAATCGAGCCGAGGGAGCCCAGTGTCATGGCGAGGATTCCTGCGAACGGTCCCAGGCCGACGGCGGAGACGAACATGAGCGCGAACACCAGGTCGGGCACCGAGCGGATGATGTTCATGACCCAGCGCGCGGGGTAGTAGAGCCAGGGCGGGGCGATATTGGACGCCGCGGTAAACGCGACCAGCAGCGAGAGGACCGCGCCGAGCACCGTTCCGACGATGGCCATCTGCAGCGTTTCAACCAACAGGGCAACGATGGTGCCGAATTTCGAAAAGTCAGGCGGGAAGAGCCGCGACAGGAATTCGCCCATGTTGACTGTTCCTTCGCCGAGTTTGGCGAAGTTGAATTCGGCGCCCCAGAAGGACCAGGCCAGCACGATGAGCGCCAGCGGAATGCCCGTGAGGAACCGTGCGCGGGGAACCCGGAAAGCACGCTCGAGGCGCAGCCGTTCTGCCGGGTCCAGGGGCGGGACCGCTGATGAGGCTCCGCGGGCGGCCGTGGCTTCAGACGTGGTGGTCAACGGGCTCTCCTTCGTCGTCGTAGAGCGATGACAGCTTGTGGGCATCAAGCCCGGGGGTGGGCGCCGAGATGAGCATCCGGCCCTGCCGGAACCCCAGGATGCGGTCGCTGTAATCGAGGGCGAGGGGAAGGACATGGAGGCTTACGAGAACGGGGATGCCGTCTTCTGTGGCGATTTCACGCAGCAGGCCCAGCACGGAGCCTGCGAGTTTCGGGTCGAGGGAAGCCACCGGCTCGTCGGCCAGAATGACGCGGGGCTGCTGCATCAGAGCCCGGGCGATGGCCACGCGCTGCTGCTGGCCGCCGCTCAGGGAACGGGCAGGCTCCTTCGCTTTATGCGCGATGCCCACCCGGTCCAGGTAATGCATCGCCAGGCGGCGGTGCGCGCTGCTGAACCCGCCCAGGAGGTTGCCGGGCCCGGCGTTGTGCAGGGCACCGGTGAGGACGTTCGTGAGGACGCTCAGGCGCGGAATCAGGTTGAACTGCTGAAAGACCTGCCCGACGTCGGAGCGCAGCTTCCGCAGGTCGCCGCGTCGAAGGTTGGTGGCATCGTAGCCGGCAACCCTGGCGGTTCCCGCCGTGATCGGCGCGAAGCCGGTAAGGCTCTTCATGAGGGTGGACTTGCCGGAGCCGGAGGCGCCCAGGAGGGCCACCATTTCGCCCGGGCGGACGTCCAGGTCGACGCCGTCCAGCACCGGCTGGTCGCCGTAGGCCACCGTGAGGTTCCGGACCGAGATGAGCGGGAGTGCCTGCAGCAGTTGTGCCTCGGGAGTAAGGGCTGCTGCAGAAATCGTCGCGTTCATCAGCCCAGGTCCTCAAGCTTCACATCGGCCACCGAGGCAATCTCGGCGAAGGAGTCGAAGATGGCCGGTTCCGGATCCATGACTTCCTCGAGGCCGATGAAGCCCTTGCCGAGTGCGCCCAGCGCCTCGGCGTTGTTCTCCGAGAACACCTTGGGCAGCGCCTCCTGCAGCTGCAGCCGGGTCTCGCTGTCCAGCGACTGGCGGGCAAGCACGCTGCCCATGACGTCCATTGCGGGGCTCTTGCCAATGCCGCGCCACTCACCCTCCCCGAAGGGGAACATGGGTGCGCCGAGCTCGGTGAGCATGACGGCGGTGCAGGCGGCGTCCACCTGGCCCTGGTTCAGTGCGGCGAAGCTGCCCTCGTGGCCGCCGGCAAAGATGGCCTCGTAATCCTGGCCCTTCTTCAGTCCTGCCTCGTGCAGCATGTAGACCGGCATGACATAGCCGGAACTCGACGCCTGGTCTGCGAAGGCGACAGTCTTGCCCCGCAGGTCTTCAAGCTTCTGGACCGGGGAGCCGTCCAGCACCACGCAGGTGGAGACGGGGTCGTCGCTGCCGGCCCACGCCATCAGGGAGTCGACCTCGCCGGTGTTCACAGCCAGGGCCGACGGGAAACCGCTCATGATGCCGATGTCCACGTGGTCGCCACGGATGGCTTCCACAACGCTGAGGTAGTCGGGAACGTCCGTGACCTCCACCTCGCGGCCGGTTTCGGCCTCCAGCAGTTCCGCGAAAGCCTCGATGGGGTTCGCCTGGGTGGGGTCATCGCCGAGGGGAATGGTGGCGATGGTGATCGGGGCGCTTGCAGGGTCCGCAGGCTCGGAAGCTGCTGCCTGGCAGCCCGTAAGTGCAAGGAGGGTGCTGACAGCCAGGATGCCAAGGGCAGGAGGAGTGGGATAACGCATGATGTCCTTCGCGGAAGATGAGGGGGATTATCGAGAACACCGATATCCAAACTCCGCCAGACAACGGGAAATTACGAGAACGCCGTACTGCAAAAGAAACGGCAGGTTAACAATGGGAGGCGAAAAGTAGTAAGTACCCTTGCGATTAAAGCTAAGCATGCTTACGGTGGTGGCATCCATTCACCTGAGCAGGACCTTCGGTGAGAGCAAACCAGCGAAACGAGGAAATGGCCCATGTACTTGCATACCCAGCTTCTGATCAATGAAATTGCCGCCGATGAGCCGGATCCGGCCGCAGCCAACGCCCTGCAGGAAGGCCTGGGCGGCCAGTTCGGCGAGATGCGCACCATGATGCAGTACCTCTTCCAGAGCATGAACTTCCGTGGCGACCCTTCGTCCAAGCCCTACAAGGACCTCCTGCAGGGCGTGGGAACCGAGGAGATCAGCCACGTTGAACTGATCGGCACCACCATTTCGCAGCTTCTGGACGGATCCCCGCGCTACCAGGGCAAAAAGACCGACCCCGTGGACGAGCCCGGCGCCAAGGGTGCCACGCCCCTCAAGATCGCGCTCGACACCAGCAACATCCACCACTACCTGGTGGGTGCCCAGGGTGCCCTGCCCGTGGACGCGGCGGGCAATCCGTGGAGCGGCTCCTACGTCTACAACAGCGGCAACCTGGTCCTGGACCTCCTCTACAACCTGATGCTCGAATCCACCGGCCGCCTGCAGAAGTGCCGCATCTACGAGATGACGGACAACAAGACGGCGCGTTCCACCATCGCCTACCTCATTGTCCGGGACCAGGCCCACGAGAACGCCTTCGCGAAGGCACTGGAAAGCCTGGGCGTGAACTGGGGCAAGGTCCTGCCCATCCCCAAGACCAACGCCGAACAGTTCCCCGAGGTGAAGAAGCTTCTGGACACGGGGCTGCAGAGCATCCAGTACACCTTTGGCGCGGACAACCTCAGCCAGGCGGGCAAGCTGTTCCGTGGGGCGTCACCCTCGAACGACGGAACCGAGCTGACCACCGAGGTCATGCCCGAAGGTTTCCCCATGACCATGTCGCCGGAGCGGAAAGAGGAGTTTGCCCCCGGCCTGGACCCCGAACTGCTGGCCCTCATCCAGGCCACAGCCGAGGTGGAACTGGCGGAAGCCAACAACCCCAAAGAGCCGAAGTAATCGGCCCGAAAATCCCGGGTTCTTTCCCGGTGCCGCAGGCGTAAGATTCTGCCCGTAGGAGGTGGCCACATGAGCCTGAAAATGAACACAGCCACAACCATCCTGCCAGTCGATGACCCCGCCCGCGCCCACAGTTTCTATACGGAAAAGCTCGGACTCCCGCACTGCGGCACGGCTGACGATGGCAGCGAACTACTCGGCAGCAACGGCGGCCCCATGCTGCAGTTGATGCATGTCTCGGACGGCAAACACTCCGAGCACACCGCCCTGAGCTTCGAAGTGACGGACATCGAGAAGACGGTGCGGGACATGGAATCGATGGGGGTGCAGTTCCAGGACTACGACCTGCCGAACCTCAAGACCGAAAACCATATCTGCACCAGGGACTCGGAGAAGTCTGCCTGGTTCATGGACACCGAGCACAACATCCTGTGCGTCCATGAAGGCCTGGGCAGCACCATGGAGTACCAGCTCTAACAGAACAAAAAGACGGCAGGGGCGCCCCGGATCATCCGGGGCGCCCCTGCCGTCGTGGTGAGCTAAGAAGTCAGGATTCGGCGCCGCCGTGCAGGCCGTCGTCACTGCTGTCGTCCTCGGGGCCGGTTCCGCGCCCGCCCTGGCTTTGGTCCGAGAGGTCCATGTTGCCGCGGGCCTCGTCAATGGTGGGTCCGCCCGAGGGCACGCTGTACGTGTCCGGCCGGATGCCGTGGGCCTGCTCCTCTATAAGGGCCTGCTCTTCACTGAAGCGGATCACGTTCGCTTCGTCGCCGGCGTCGCCGGGTACGTCCTCGCGGACCTTGGACGGATCCGGAATGATGAATCCTGCGTCTGCTTCATCTTTGGGGTGGCTCATTGTCTTACCTTCCTGTCGGGGTGGTGCTAACTTGCGGGCCGTTCGGTGAGTTCCGCCTTGATGTCCAGGCTCTCGTCTCCCCGCTTGACCTTGAACCCGACCGAGTCGCCGGGGTTGCGGTTGCGGAGTTCAGCCAGGAGCCGTTCCGGCGCGTCCAGCTCCACGCCTTCCATGGATTCCAGGACGTCGCCGGGGCGGATGCCGGCACGTCCGGCCGGGCCGTCCTCGTCAACGTTCAGAACCACGACGCCGGTGCTTGCGTCGATGCCCAGCTGCTCGGCGATCTGCCGCGTGAGTTCGCCCGGCGTCAGTCCCACATACGCGTGCTCCGCGGTGCCGTCGGCCAGGAGCTCCTCCGCGACTTCCACTGCCGTGGCCGCGGGGATGGCAAAGCCCAGTGCCACCGCGCCGGTGGACGGCGGGAGGTAGGCCTCACTGATCCCGATGATCTCGCCGCGCATATTGATCACGGCACCGCCCGAGTTGCCCGGGCTGATGGGCGCGTCGGTCTGGATCAGGTCCACTAGGGACAGGCTGTTGGAGGCGGAGCCCGGGATGGAGCGGTGGAGCCCGGAAATGATGCCGGCGGTGGCGGTGTTTTCGAAGCCGAGCGGGGAGCCCAGCACCAGTGCGCCCTCGCCGACTTTCGGCAGGTTGGTCTGGTACGTCGGCTTCGGCAGGCCAGTGCGGTTGGCCTGGACCAGGGCGAGGTCTGTCACGGCGTCGGTGGCCCGGACGGTGCCTTCCACCCGCTGGCCGTCGGCGAATGCCACTTCCACCGTGGTGTTGCCGCGGATCACGTGCTCGTTGGTCAGAATCAGGCCGTCCTCGGAGTAGACCACACCGCTGCCCAGCCCGCCGTCGGTGAAGATGGTGACCACCGATGGCGAAAGATTCTCCACCAGCTGGGGGATGTTTCCGGCCGCATCAGCACCGCTGCCCGTTGCCGGCGCACCGGTTGCTGGGGCTGATGCCGCCGGGCTGGGAGCCCCGGTGTTCGTGGCTGTCGCGGCGGTTTCGCTCGGGGCCGGGGGAGGAGAGCCGCCGGTGCAGGCGGAAAGAACGACGGCGGCACTTACGGTAGCCGCTGCGGCGGCGGTCCTGCATCGGCCGGGACGGGTTGGACGTGTGGCCGGGCTCATTCTCAACCTCCTGCAGATGGTGGCTTTCCTACCACCGTAGCCGGGGATCGGCCGAAATACCAAGCACACTTAGTATCTGCGGAACTGGGTCGTGCCTGGCAGCGCGCGGGGCAGCCGAAGGGGGGGGCGGCAGCCCAACTGGATAGCGCCAACTGTCGTTATGAGGCTCCATAACGACAGTTGGCGCTACTTGGTTCGGAGAGTCTAGGAGTGGCCGTGGAGGCCGTCGAACGCCATGGTGATCACGTCGTCGGCAAGCCTTGTGGGCGAGAGCGGACCGCCGGGCTTGTACCACTCCACAATCGAGTTGATCATGCCGAACAGGAGCCGGGTGACGGTCCGCGGATCGATGTCCTGGCGCAGCGACCCCTCGTCGCGGGCCGCCGAAATCAGTCCGGCCACCTTGTGGTCGAACGTGCGCCGCCGCTCCAGCGCGTCCCGTTCGATCTCGGTGTTGCCCCGCAGGCGCAGCAGTAGCGTAACGAACGGCAGTCGGTCCACCAGCACGGCCACGGTCTGCCGGAGGACGAACTCGAGCCGGGCGTCGGCGGCTCCCGACGTCGCCTCCGGCTCTTCCAGGATGGCCTCGAGGCCGCCCAGTGCGTGGTCCAGGGCGAGCTTGAGGAGATCGCCCTTAGACGGCACGTGGTGGTAGATGGCGGACTTGGAGATGCCCAGGTTTTCGGCCAGGATGCCCATGGAGGTGGCGTCGTAGCCGTGCCGGTTGAAGACGTCCACGGCGATGCGCAGCACTGACTGCTGGTCATAGCCGGGGCGCCCGCGCTTGGTGCCGGCGCTGCTCGCTGGACTGCCGGGGCTGGAGGTTTCAGTGGTGCTGGGCATAGTGGCTAGTTTCTCACGAACGGTCGGTAAGTCCGGGACGGCCCCGCACCATCGGTCCTGCTATCCCTTCGGCCGAAGGTCGTAGATCCGGCGCAGCTTGCCGTTGGACCGCTCAAGCGAACCCGGCTCCACCACGTCCACCGCGCACGAAGAACCCACGTGGATCTTGATCTGCTCCTTCAAGGCGCGCGCCGCCGTCGTGCTCTGCTCGGCGGTGACGTTGTCCCGGCGCTCGATCCGGACGGTCAACTGGTCCATCCGCTGGCCCTCCGGCCGGGTGAGTTCGAGCTGGAAGTGCGGGCTGAGTTCCGGGATCCGCAGGGCAATTTCCTCAATCTGCGACGGGAAGAGGTTCACGCCGCGCAGGATGATCATGTCGTCGCTGCGGCCCGTGATGCGCCCCATTCGGCGGTGCGCGGGGCGGGCCGTGCCCGGGAGGAGGCGGGTAAGGTCCTTGGTGCGGTAGCGGATGATGGGGAGCGCTTCCTTGGTGAGCGAGGTGAACACTAGCTCGCCGTGCTCGCCGTCGCCCAGCACGTTTTCCTTGCCCGCCACGGGGTTGAAGGGGTCGATGATCTCGGGGCGGAAATGGTCCTCCCAGATGTGGCTGCCGTCCTGCGTCTCCACGCACTCGCCGGCGACGCCCGGGCCCATCACCTCGGACAGGCCGTAGATGTCGCAGGCCTTGATGTTCATGGTGACTTCGAGCTCGTGCCGCATCTCCTGCGTCCACGGTTCAGCGCCCAGCACCGCGTATTTCAGGGACGTGGAGGTGGGGTCGATGCCCATGTGCGCCATGGCGTCGGCGATGGTGAGCAGGTAGGTGGGCGTAGCCAGGATGGCGTCCGGCTGGAAGTCCTGGATCAGCTGGATCTGGCGTTCGGTCTGCCCGCCGGACATGGGGATGACGGTGCAGCCCAGTGCCTCAGCGCCGGCGTGCGCGCCCAGGCCGCCGGTGAACAGGCCGTAGCCGTAGGCGTTGTGGACCTTCATGCCGGGGCGGATGCCGGACGCGCGGAAGCAGCGGGCCACGAGCTTGGCCCAGTCGGCCAGGTCCTGCTTGGTGTATCCGACGACGGTGGGCCGGCCGGTGGTGCCGGAGCTGGCGTGGACGCGGGCGACCTCGTGCTGCGGCACGGCGAACATGCCGAACGGATATTCCGCGCGCAGGTCTTCCTTGGTGGTGAATGGGAAGTTGCCCAGGTCGCTGAGTTCGCGCAGGTCGGAGGGGTGGACGCCGGCGTCGTCGAACTTGCGCTTGTACAGCGGCACCCGCTCGTAGGCGTAGGCCACCGTGTGCTGCAGGCGGCTGAGCTGGAGCGCCTCGAGTTCGTCGCGGGAGATGGTCTCCTCGCGGTCCAGGACGGCGTCCGCCTGTGCGGAGGTTGCGGCGGAGGTTGCTGCGGCGGGGGTTTCGGGGGCGTGCAGGGTCATGGTCTACCTACTTCTTGGGGATGGTGCGGCTGCGTCCGCGGAACTCGGCAATGAGTTCGCCGGGAGTGCCGGAGGTGGCTTCTGCCTGGGGGGCGTCGGCGGCGAAGATCTGGATGTCGTACAGGCCGCTGCGCCCGGCGCTGGAGCGGCGGTCCGCGACGGCGGTCAGCACCTGGCCGCGGAAGGCGGGCTTGAGGAAGTTGATGTCCACGCCGGAGGCCACGGTGATGTTGTTTTCCTCACCGGGTGCCGGGACGGCCGGGTTGCATGCGAGCGCAAACGCCGTGTCCCCGAAGGCGAAGATCATTCCGCCGTGGGCCATGCCGAAGCCGTTGAGCATTTCCTGCCGGAGGGTCATCCGGATGGTGGCGTGGCCGTCGCTCAGCGAGAGGACCTCGATGCCCATCCACTCGGAGGCGTAGTCGTTCTCCAGGATCTGGTGATGGGGCCCGGAAAGGGTTGTTTCAGCCATGCGTCATTGCCTCCAGCTTTATTTACCGAATGTTCATTAGGTAATCCCATGAGGGGGTCCGGTGTCAAGGCCATGCGGGCTTCGCGGGATGGCACTTCACGGCAGTCCCGGGGTCCGATACTGCCGCGAAGTGCCATCTCGCGGGGTGGGAAGTGCAAGGATGGGAGGACCGGCACCAGCAGACAGCAAAGGGCAGACCCATGGCCAAAGGCATCTACGTCAGCGCAACCACCCCCGGATCGGGCAAGTCCCTTGTGGCCCTGGGCCTGGCGGACACCCTGCACCGCCACGCGGACAGGATCGGCTTCTTCAAACCCGTGGTCCACGGCCCGGACGCGAATGACGACCCCATGGTTGCCCTGATGAAATCCCGCTTCGCGCTGGAGGATGAGCGGTGCCGCGGCGGCCTCACCCATGAAGAGGTCAGGACCCTGCTGGCCGAGGGAAAACGGGCCGACATCGACGCCCGCTGCGTGGAGATCTTCGCCGAAATCTCCCGCCACTGCGACGTGGTGATCGTGGAGGGAACGGACCTTACCGGCCAGGACGCCGCCGTCGAATTCGACCTCAACGCCCGCCTTGCCAACAACCTGGCCGCCCCCGTGGTGGCGGTGGTGGGCGCCAAGGGGCGCACCGTCGCCGAGGCCGCGGCCGCCGTCGAGGTCGCCCGCAAGGAACTGTCCGCGGAGAAGTGCGCGCTGCTGGCCATCATGGTCAACCGCGCTGACCCGGACGACGTCGAGGCTATCGCCGCCGCCGTGAAGCCGGGCGCCTCCGGGCGGCCCGTGTATGTCCTGGCCGAGCTTGAGGAGATCGCCCGGCCCACCACGGGCGAGGTGGCCGCCGCCCTGGGCGTGCGGCAGATCGCAGGCCGGGCGGACATGGAACGCGACGTCAGGGACATCAAGGTTGCCGCGATGAACGTGGGCAACTTCCTGAATGTGCTGGACGAGGGCGCCCTGGTGATCGTGCCGGGGGACCGCGCGGACGTGATGGTCGCGTGCTTGGCGTCGTCCTTCTCGCCCGAATTCCCGGTGGCGTCCGCCCTGATCCTGACCGGCGGCCTGGCACCGGACGCCAACATCTACCCGCTCCTGGCGCAGGCGCCGTTCCCCGTGTTCGCGGCGCGCGAGGACACCTACACCACGGCCCGGCGCGTCTCGGAGGTCCGGAGCGAGATCTGGTCCGGGCACCGCCGGAAGGTTGCCTCGGCCCTGGGCCTGTGGTCGCGGCAGGTGGACGAGGGCGAGCTCATGGAGCGCCTGCACCTGCCCCGGGCCGAGCGGATGACGCCGCTGCGGTTCCTGCATGACCTTATCGAGCGGGCCCGCGCGCAGCGCCGCCACGTGGTGCTGCCCGAGGGGACCGACGTCCGGATCCTCCGCGCGGCGGAAATCCTGCACCGCCGCGACGTCTGCGACCTGACCGTCCTGGGACCCGAATCCGACGTCCGGGAGCTGGCCGCCGCGCGGGGCATCGACCTCACCGGCATCAACGTGGTGGACCCGGCCACCTCCGACCTGCGGCAGAAGTTCGCCGAGCAGTACGCGGAGCTGCGGGCGCACAAGGGCGTTGACCTGCCCAAGGCGCTGGAAATCATGCAGGATGTCAGCTACTTCGGCACCATGATGGTCCAGCTGGGCGTGGTGGACGGCATGGTCTCCGGGGCAGCCCACACTACCGCGCACACCATCCGCCCAGCCCTGGAGTTCGTGAAGACCCGCGAGGGCGTGAAGATTGTGTCCTCGGTGTTCCTTATGCTGATGCCGGACCGGGTGCTGGTGTACGGCGACTGCGCTGTGAACCCGGACCCCAACGTGGAGCAGCTGGCGGACATCGCGCTCGCCTCGGCCGAAACCGCCGCGCAGTTCGGCGTGGAGCCGAGGGTGGCCATGCTGTCCTACTCCACCGGCGGCTCGGGCTCCGGCGAAGCCGTGGACGAAGTGCGGCAGGCCACCGAACTGGTGCGGGAGCGCCGCCCCGACCTCGCCGTCGAAGGCCCCATCCAGTACGACGCCGCCGTGGATGCCTCGATCGCCGAGTCCAAGATGCCGGGCTCTTCAGTGGCCGGGCAGGCGACCGTGTTCATCTTCCCGGACCTGAACACCGGCAACAACACGTACAAGGCGGTGCAGCAAAGCTCCGGTGCAGTCGCCGTCGGGCCCGTCCTGCAGGGGCTCCGGAAGCCGGTCAACGACCTCTCCCGCGGCTGCACGGTGGAGGACATCGTCAACACGGTGGCCATCACCGCAATCCAGGCGCAGGTGCCGGCTTCCTAGGCGAAAAAACGCGGGGTCACTCCCGGCCCAATAACGGCGCCAGATTGGGCATTTAGTGACCCCGCGTTGCTTCTGAGTGGCCCGTCAGCTGTTGTCCGGCTTGGCCAGGCTTTCCTTGTCCTCCTGCTTGGCGGGCTCGTCGGAGAGGCCCTGCGGCGTGAGGTCGAGATCCTCGGCGTTTTCGGGGGCTTCCGGTGCCTCGCCCGTTTCGGCGGCCTTGACGTTGCCGGTGTCGTCAAGGGCGGGGTTCGCGCCCTCCACGCCGGTGGGGTCCTTGCTTCCGGATCCGGCGCCGGCGTCGCTGTCCGCCTGCGCATTAAGGGGCGCGGTGCTGCTGGAGCCGGTGTTGGTGGGGTCGTTCTCGTCGATCGAAGTGGTCTCGTTCGTCATTGGAATGTCCTCTCGGGCGTGGTCCAGCCTGTCCGCCGACTCTAGGCACAGACGGTCGGCATCCGCAAGGAACCTGCCCGGTGCTGGCACATATAGTGGGGTTTGAACCGCAGACGCAAGGCTCAGGAGGCCCCACATGCTCGTGCTCGTCATCAACTCCGGCTCGTCCTCGCTCAAGTACCAGGTGCGCGACGTCGCCGCCGGGACCGTCCTGACGGAGGGGCTGATCGAGAAGATCGGCATGGGCAACGGGGGCGACGGCGACGGCGAGATCGAGGGCCCCCGGGACCATGCAGCGGCGCTGGAGCAGGTGGACGCGGCCATCCACCGGGAGCTGGGCGACCTGGAGCTGGCCGCCGTAGGACACCGCGTTGTGCACGGCGGGGAACGGTTCGCCGAGCCGGTGCTGATCGACAATGAAATCACCCGTGCCATAGAGCGGCTCAACCCGCTGGCGCCCCTGCACAACCCGGCCAATGTCCTGGGGATTCGCGCCATCACCAAGAAGTGGCCGGACATGCCGCAGGTGGCCGTCTTCGATACCGCCTTCCACCGCACCCTTCCGGAGCACGCCTGGCGCTACGCCGTCCCGGACGAGCTCTACACCAACCACGGCATCCGCCGCTACGGCTTCCACGGCACCTCGCACGAGTACGTCACCCGGCGTGCAGCCGCCCTGCTGGACATCCCGGTGGGGGAGTTCGACGGCGTCATCGCCCACCTGGGCAACGGCGCCTCCGTCACGGCGATCCGGGGCGGCCAGTCGGTGGACACCTCCATGGGCTTCACGCCGCTCGAGGGCCTGGTGATGGGTACCCGCTCCGGTGACCTGGACCCGTCAATCCTAGTGTTCCTGGGCCGTGCCGGCTGGACCCCGGAGGACATCGACACCATGCTCAACCGGGAGTCCGGGCTGAAGGGCCTGGCCGGCAACAACGACATGCGCTCGGTGGTGGAAGCATCCGAGGACGGCAACAGCAAGGCGGCCACCGCGCTCGCTGTCACCTCCTACCGGCTGGCCAAGTACATCGGCGGTTACCACGTGGCCGTCGGCGGGGCCAAGGCACTGGTGTTCACGGCGGGGATCGGCGAGAACTCGCACCAGTTCCGCGCGCTGGTGGCCGACAAGCTGGGCGCCCTGGGTATCGAGCTCGACGGCGGCCTGAACGCCGAGCGGTCCAAGGAACCGCGCGTTATTTCCACGCCGCAGTCAGCAATCCCTGTCCTGGTGGTGCCCACTGACGAGGAACGCGCCATCGCGGAGGCGACGGCCGCCGTCGTCGGTTCCGCCCAGTAGCCCGGGGCGCGGTCAGTGCCTGACATCCGCCTGCCCATCCGTACCGAACGGCTGGTCCTGCGCCGCTTCGACGGCGGCGACCTGGACGCGTTCCACGCCTACCATGCGCTCCCGGAGACTGCCCGCTTCCTGCCCGGGCCTGCGAAGACGTACACGCAGTCCATGGAACGCGTAGGCCGGTACGCCAACTTCGTTTTCGAGAAAGCGGGGGACTGGGTGGCCCTGGCCATCGAGGCCGACGGCGAGCCCGGGCTCCAGGGCGAGGTGGTGCTCAAGTGGCTGCCCGGCCACCTGCAGGGAGAAGTGGGCTGGATGCTGGCCCCCGCGGCCCGCGGCAAGGGCTATGCCACCGAAGCCGCGGCGGCGATGCTCGAACTGGGCTTCGGGGAGCTCGGCCTGCATCGTATCGAGGCGCGCCTGGACGAACTCAACACGGCGTCGTCGTCCCTGTGCTGCCGGCTGGGCATGCGGCTGGAAGCACGCCACGTTGATAAGTGGCACTACAAGGGCCAGTGGCCACGGAGCTGATCTACGCCATCCTCGCCGATGAGTGGCGCGTGGGCAGGGAACTGGAAAGCCGGAACCCGTAGGCGCTCCGGTGGTTGAGCCTGTCGAAACCCTTACGCGCGCTGGTGGTTGAGCCTGTCGAAACCCCTACGCGCGCCGGTGGTTGAGCCTGTCGAAACCCAGGACCCCGGTACCCCGGAACCCCTAGGCACGCCCCTTGAGGATCAGGTTCCAGTACACCTGCGGGAACATGTCCCGGTCCACCACCCAGGACAGGCGGCTCTCGTTCCACGTGGGCACCCGGGGGATGGTGGGCATCGGCCGGTAGCGGTCGTCGAACTCGGCGAACACCACCGTGTCGCGCGACACCGTGAACGGGCACACCGAGTAGCCGTTGTACTTCTCGGGCAGCGGTTTGCCCTTCCGCGCAGCCACGAGGTTTTTCGCCAGCACCTTGGTCTGCTTGCGCAGCGCCCCGCCCGACTTGGAGTTGGTGGTCCCGGCGGCGTCGCCAAGCGACCAGACGTTGGAGAACCGGAGGTGCCGCAGCGTCTGCCGGTCCACCTCCACAAAACCGCCTTTGTCGCTGGCGGCGGGCAGGTCCGTGGCCTTGAGCCAGTCCGGGGCCGACTGCGGCGGGACGCCGTTGAGCACGTCGTAGTGCAGAACTTCCTCGGCGCCGGTTTCGGTGTTCCGGATGGTGGCGGCCTGGCCGGCGGCGTCCACCGAGACCAGCTCGCTGTTGGTCCACAGTTCGATCCCGTACTCGGCGATCTTGCGGTCCAGCTCCCGGTCCACTTCCGGCACGCCGAACACGGTGGGGTAGGGCTGGACCATCACCACGCGGATCTTGTCCAGGACACCCTGTTCCTTCCAGTAGTCGCAGGCCAGGTACATGGGCTTCTGGCTGGCCCCGCCGCACTTGATGGGGCCGGCCGGCATGGTGAACACGGCGGTGCCGGACGTCAGTCCGCTGAGCAGGGTCCAGGCCTTCGGCGCCAGTTCGAACTCGTAATGCGAGGCGCCGTGCGGGGAGTGCACGGCCTCGGCCAGCCCGGGCACGGCGTCCCAGTCGTACTGCAGCCCCGGGCACACCACCAGCTGCCCGTAGGCCACCGTGCTTCCCGAGGCGAGGGTGACCGTGTTGGCATTCGCGTCGACGTCCATTGCCGCATCGCGGATCCAGGTCACGCCTTTGGGGGTGACCGACTGCTGGGTCCGGACTGCTTCCTTGGCCTGCGCCCGGCCGCCTGCGATGTGGGAGAACAGCGGCTGGTAAAGGTGGTGGTCCCTGGGTTCGATCAACGCCACATCCTTGATGCCGTAGCGTTCCAGCCGGGCGGCGAGGGAGACGCCGGCATTCCCGCCGCCGATGATGAGGACCTCGTGCTGGGTAGCCATGCCGCTACTTCTTCTCTGTCAGGGCGGAGGCCTTGTGTGCGGCACGGGCGCCGGTCTTGGCGGATTCCACAACGTACTGCGGCTCATCCTCGCTGGCCCGGTGCGTGTGCCCGTCCAGTTCGAAGTCGCTGGTTTTCTTCTCGATGATCTTGCCGTGCGTCTTGCCCTGCGACGTATTCCACTCCACGGATGTTCCCTTGCTCAATGACATCGGCTCTCCTAGCTGGGGTTGGCGGTGGGTTGGGGCTCCACGGCGGGGGCCGTGCCCCCAGTATCCGCCGTTGGCAGCGGCGTCTCAATGGGGGCGTACGACGGCGGCGGGTCACCCACGGAGGGCTGCGTTGCCGGTGCGGTGGGCATCTGGGTGGGTGCGGGTGCGGGTGCCCCTCCGGCCGGTGCCTGGGAAGCGGGCCCCGTGGGCGCGCCGGCCGGGGCGTTTGTTCCGGTGGGTGCGGCTGTTCCCATGGGAGCCGGCGTCGCCGTGGTCCTGGTGGCGCCGGGGTCCGCCTTGATGATTGCAGTGATCTGCTCCTTGTACGCGGCGAGCCGGGCCTGGATTTCCGAGAGGGGAACGTTCTGGATGTTCCGGCCGTATTCAGCGATCTCGGCCCACAAGGCATTGAGCTGTTCAAGGCTGTTCGTGCCCAGCGGGCCGTCCAGGGTGAGGACCAGCTGGCTGGCCAGCGCATAGGTGAGGCAGTCCACGCAGTTGTAATTTGCCGCGGCCGACAGGTTTTCGGGGACGATGACATCCGCCTCGCCAACGATGAGCACCACCTGGAAACCCACCGCCACGGCGGCACACCCGGTGCAGCTGGCGAAGGCGTGGGCCTCGTTCCGGGTATCTACGGGTTCGCCGTCCTCGGCCCACACCAGCGCAAAGGCCACACTGTACGTCACCGAACCGTCGGTGGTGTTCACCGCCAGCGCCTGGTTCCCGTCCTCCTCCGGCGCGGCCGGCCGGTCGAACGGGAACACCCAGGACGGTGCCGCGGTGCCCGCAGTAGTTGCAGCGGACGCGGTGCCGGAGCCGCTCTTCTCCGCCGGCACCAGCACCATGCTCAGCTGGGGGTTCTCCCGGGTCGGCTTGGCGGCGCCTTCCGGCCAGAGTGCAACGGTTGTGCCGCTGCGGCCTTCACGCAGCACGGTGCTGCCCTGCGGAACGATTGACGAGGTGGCGTCAGCCAGCGTGCCGCGTTCGTAAGGCTGCACGGGACGGTACGTGCCGCCGTCGGGCCACCATGCCCAGCCGAGCCCGGCGAGCAGTGCCGCCACGGCGGCCATGGCGACGGTCCGCTGGAGGACCTTGCCCCGGGTCTTCTTCCAGAGGCCAGTGACCAGCTGCCGCAGCAGCCGGAACAGGATGTACAGCATCCCGAGCATGGGCAGCGCGACGGCGGCGATCGCCAGCGCGCGCACGGCAGCGCCGGCCAGGTCCCCATCGGAGAGGCTGGCAGCGAGCATGTCCCGCTGCCAGCCTGCGCTGTCCCAGGCGGTGGCCAGCAGCCGCGGCAGGGCGAGCACCATCATGGCCAGGCTGAACAGCAGCAGCGGCACGGTGACCAGCACCCATACAGTCACCACGGCTCGGGCCCACGGCTTGAGCACCTTGTTTTCGGGCTTCCCCCAATGCCAGGGCAGCAGGCCCAGGAGGGTGGGCTTGATGCGCTGGAAGAGGTCGGGCACTCCGGTGGTGTCCGCCAGGATGTGGTAGCCGTCGAACCGCACCAGTGGGAGCAACTGCCGGACCATCTGCAGGATCTGGGTGACCACCACCAGCAGCAGGGCATCAAAGCCGGTGGCCCACCAGAGCCCCATGATGGCAACGGCCACGATGGCGTTGAAGTACAGGCCGCCGAGGTCCGTGCGGAGGCGGCCGCCCCTGCCCAGCCGGTACGAGTCGGTGACGTCTGTGAAAAAGGCGGGCCACACGAGGTACAGGCCCGCACCCATGGCGCCGGGCGTTGCGCCGCCCTTTCGTGCGGCCGCGGCATGGCCGAACTCGTGGAAGCCGGCAGAGAGGATGGTGATGGCAAAAATCAGCAGCAGCAGCGCCGGATTGGCGAACGCCTCATGCGTGGCGGAGCCCAGGCCCTTCACCATCAGCACCCACCAGCAGGCAGCCAGGAATGCGGCAGTAACGGCCACCACGATCAGCGGGTTGAACAGCACTGCGAAGGGGGCCGTGATTTTCCTGGTGCGTTCGGGGTCCGTCACGGTGTACCGGAACCGCATACCGAGGAGCGGGTCTGCTTTCTTCACCGCGGGCTGGGAGCCGTCCGCCAGGCGGAGCAGTCCCATCGGCAGCAGCTGGGAGTCCATCAGCGTGCGCACGTTCTCCGCGCTGACCAGCCGCCCCGACCCCTGCGTGGCGTGCTGCGCGATCTCCTCCACGTCCCGGGTTCCGTCGGCACCTTCCAGCACCAGATAAAGCAGCCGGGTGAGCTGCAGGGTCTGGCCGTCGGCCCGGCGGACCAGCGAGGGAGCTTCCCGGTAACCGGACCCCTCGGACTGGCCCAGCAACTGGACGCCGTCGGCGCGCACGGGGACCTGCAGCGGGCGCTCGGCAAGGGAGGCATGGGACGACGGCGGGCCGGCCTCGGGGCGCGGCCCGCCGGTGGCGTGGCTCATCCGTGCTTACTGTTCGAGGTCGGACTGCTGGTCGGCAGAGGCGTTGGCCTGGCCTTCGATGTGCTGCGAAATGATGGCGTCCTGCTCGGCCACGGCGTAGGCCTGGCTGTCGATGGAGCCGATGTTCGCTGCCACGGCGGCGTCGATCGGGGCGGCCACATTGGCATTTGCTGCCACGGCGCCGTTGATCGGGGCGGCGATGTCCGCGTCGGCGGCCAGGTCCACGTTGACGTTGAGCAGGTCCCCGTCCAGGGCGGCCGCCGGGTCCACCGGCAGCGCACCGACGTCGGGCAGGCTCTCTTCGGGAAGGACGCCGTCCGGAAGCGTGCCATCGGGAAGGGTGCCGTCAGGAAGGAGGCTCCCGCCGTCGGCCGTTCCTGCTGTGGTGCCCGGCTCAGTGGTTCCGGTGTCTGCCGCGGTATCGCCGTCGTCGACCGTGTCATTAGCCTGGTCGATGGTGCTGTCCTGGGTGGATTCGGCGTTCGCGTCAGCCACGATGCCCTGCTCGATGACCACGCCCTGGTCCGCCAGGGCCTGGGCCTCCGAGCCAAAGGAAAGAATGTTCGCCGAGGCGGCCGCGTCGATCGGGGCAGCTACGTTGGCGTTGGCGGCAACCGCCAAATCGATGGGTGCTGCGGCATCAATCCCCAGGTCCAGGTCCGCGTTCAGGTCGAGGACGGACGCGACTTCCTTGTCCGGCAAAGCTGTGGCCTGCTCCGACATCAGTTCGTCATCCGTCAGGGGACGCATTTCATGTTCCATGCTGATGCAACCTCCGGGTCCGGCACGGGTTGGTCTGCCCCCAGCGGGCAGCCCGGCACAGCCAATAGTAAGCATGATTAGCTTTTTTGGGTATCGGGAGGGGTGGCTAAGGGATGACTGTTACCGCACGTCAACGCCGTGCGGGACGCCGCACCGTATCCCGCACGGGGCTCCGGGGGAGGTGCCGCGAGCGCTTTAAGGGGAGCATTGACACTGCCTGCGCCCGGGTCCAAGCTGGCGCTGTGCCTGCCTCCACGCCGGCCGATCCGCGCCGGCGTCAGGTGCATGTCGAGGAGAATCCCATGCCCGTAGTAGAAGAAAGCGTCATCATCGCCCGGCCGCCCGAGGAAGTCTTCGATTTCCTGGCGAAGTTTGAGAACACGGCCGTCTTTGACTCTTCCGTCACGTCTTCCGAGCAGGTGAGCGACGGTCCCGTCGGGTTGGGGTCCAGGGGCCGGGGTACCAGCAAAGTCATGGGACGGACCTTTGACTGGACCACCGAGATCGTTGAGTTCGACCGGCCCCGGCGGCTGGTATCACGATCCGTCGAGGGAAAGCTGGACTTCACTGTTTCCTTGACCATGGAACCGTCCGACGGCGGCACCCGCCTCACGCAGCGGATCGAAGCCGCGTCCGGCCTTGGCGGCATCTTTGGAAAGCTGGCCGATCCGCTGGTGGAGCGGGCACAGGGCCGGACGGTGCGGGCCAACCTCGAGACCCTGGCCGAGCTTCTGGAGGAGCACCCGGACGCCTGACCTGCGCGTCCGGGCCGCAACCCCTGGTTTCGGGTCTCTTACTTCAGGCCGGTGCCTACTTCAGGCCCGCGCCGGGCAGCAGCTCGGTGGCACCCAGGGAGTCGGCGATGAAGGCGTAGTCCCATGCCCGTTCGCGCCACTGCACGTACCGGCCGGAGGCGCCGCCGTGGCCGCCGTCCATCTCGATCTTCATGAGGATGGGCTCGGAACCGGTGGTCCTGTTCCGCAGCTCCTGGACCCATTTGGCCGGCTCCACGTACAGCACCCGGGTGTCGTTGAAGGACGTGACCGCGGCGATCTTGGGGTAGGCCACCTCCCGCACGTTCTCATAAGGGGAGTAGGACTTCATGTAGGCGTAGGCCTGGGGGTCCGTGATCGGGTTGCCCCACTCCTCCCACTCCAGTGCGGACAGCGGCAGGTCCGGGTCAAGGATGCTGGTGAGCGGGTCCACGAAGGGCACCTGCGCCACGATTGCGGCGTACTTTTCCGGGGCCATGTTCGCCACCGCACCCATCAAAAGCCCGCCCGCGGAGCCGCCAAGGGCTGCGATCCGGGCCGGATCCACCCAGCCAGAGTTTGCCAGCCAGTCGGTGGCGTCCACGAAATCCGTGAAGGTGTTCTTCTTGGTGAGCTTCTTGCCGTCCTCGTACCAGTGCCGGCCCAGCTCGCCGCCGCCGCGGATGTGTGCGATCACGAACACCACGCCGCGGTCCAGCAGGGACAGCCGGGCGATGCCGAAGCCGGGGTCCATGCTCAGCTCGTAGGAGCCGTACCCGTAGACCAGGCCGGCCGCCGACGAGTCTTGTTGTACGGCCTTGTGGCGCAGTACCGACAGCGGGATGCGGGTGCCGTCCCCGGCCACCGCCCATTCGCGGGTGGCAACATAGTCGCTGCCGTCGTAGCCGCCCAGGACCGGGCACTCCTTGCGCAGCAGCAGCTCGCCGGCGGGCCGCTCCGCGGTGGGCAGCACGAAGTCATACACCCGGGACGGCGTGAAGTAGGAGGTGTAGCCCAGCCGGATGACGGGCGCTTCGTAGTCGGAACCGCCCACGCCGGCGGTGTACAGCTCCTCGTCAAATGCCGGTTCCACCGGTGCCTGCTGGGCCGACGTGCCCAGCCCGGCCAGCCCCATGACCTGGACCCGCTCGATGGTGTCCTTGCGGATGGAGACGATGAGGTGCGTGGAGGTGACGCCAGCGCCGTTGACGCGGACGTCGTCGGAATGCTCGACGACGGTCTGCCACTGCTGCTCGGACAGCGGCTTCTGCAGCTCGGCCGGGTCCGTCAGGGAGACCATGGAGTTAATGGCGCCGCGGTTGTGAGTGAGGAGGATGCGTTCTGTTGTTTGGCCGTCCGGGCCGTCGAGCAGGAACGGCTCGGCCTCGTAGAGGACCCGTTCGTTGCGGGAGATGACGGTGGTGACAGTGCCCGTGGGATCGTCGAACCGGAGCAGGCGGGTCTCGCTGTATTCGGAGCAGCCGATCCCCAGCACCAGGTACCGGCGGTTGGCGGAAAGTTCGAAGCCCAGCCACATGGCGGCGTCGTCCTCCTGGTAGACCACCACGTCATCGGTGACGGGCGTGCCCAAAACGTGGGCCTTCACCTGGTACGGCCGCCAGGAATCATCAACCACGGTGTAGAAGATGCGTGTGCCGTCGGGGGAGAAGGCGACGCCGTAGAACACGTTCTCGATGACATCCGGGAGCAGTTCGCCCGTGCGGAGGTCCTTGATCCGGAGCGTGAAACGCTCGTCGCCCGAGTTGTCCACGGCGTAGGCGTACAGGTTGCCGTCCACGGTCACGGCCGTGCCGCCCACCGAGAAGAACGGCTTGCCTTCCGCTTCCACGTTCCCGTCCAGGAGGACTTCCTCGCCCGGGATCTCCACGCCGGGCTCGACGGCGGGCGGGGTCCAGTCGGCGATTTTGTCGTCGGTGTCGGCGGCCCTGACCCGGCACTGGATCCCGTATTCCTTGCCTTCGACGGACCGGCTGAAGTACCACCAGCCGTCCTTGCGGTGCGGCACGGAAAGATCGGTTTCCTGGGTGCGGCCCTTGATCTCCTGGAAGATGGCCTCGCGGAGCGGCTCCTGGTGCGCGGTGACGGCTTCCTGGTAGGCGTTTTCGGCCTTCAGGTGCTCCACTACCTCGGCCGATTCCTTGTCCCGCAGCCACTCGTAGTTGTCCACGAAGGTGTCCCCGTGGTGCGTCCGTTCGAGGGGAACTCTCTTGGCCACCGGCGGCGTGGCCGTGGCGGACGAGGGGGTGCTGGCGGAATCCTGCAGCGGAGTCTGGGTCATTCCTTCAATATAGCCACCAGCCCGGACAATGGGCGGGGCCGTTCGCTACCGGACGATAACGCCCCATCACTTCCTGCCGTAATCCGGCTGATGCCCCATCACCTCCTGCGGCCAACCGCGCGATGCCCTATCACCTTTGGTCCCCAAACGGCCGCCTTGGGGCCTAAAGATGATAGGGCATCACCTGTATGGGTGCCCTAGTGGGGTTCAGGCGGCAGGCGTATCCTGTTCACGCCAAGGCACATCCGCCCAGCGTGAGAGGGGAAGTTTATGACCATCCCGCCAGTGCATGAACCCGAGCCGTTCCCGCCCGAGCCCGGGCCATCTCCTGATCCCACCCAGCCTGGCCATCCCGGGCCGCCGGCTCCGAATCCGTTCCCCACTCCCGAGCCGCCGGGCCCGTTGCCGGTGCCGGACCCAGGTCCTGCACCGCTCCGCCCGGACCCCACCAGGAGCTAGAAGCGCACCTTTTGAGGGGCCTTTCACTCTCAGTGAAGGGCCCCTCAGCCACGTCTGCAGCAGCCGAAAAATCTTCCAAAATTCCCTGCCGGACCGCTTGCGGATCTCCTTCTGCGGTGCTAAAAAATCTATATCAGCCAATACAGATCGGCTGGTAACCAAAAATGTGTTGGACCGTCTCTTACGAGGAGGGAAGCCATGTTGATGCGAACCGATCCGTTCCGCGAGCTGGACAGGCTGGCCCAGCAGGTCCTCGGTACGGCAGCGCGTCCGGCAGCCATGCCGATGGACGCATGGCGTGAGGGCCAGGAATTTGTTGTCGCCTTTGATCTGCCCGGCGTCGCAGCGGATTCAGTGGATCTGGATGTGGAACGGAATGTCCTGACGGTGCGGGCCGAGCGTCCGGACCCCGCGGGCAAGGACACCGAGTTGATCGCCTCCGAGCGGCCGCGCGGCGTGTTCAGCCGCCAGCTGATCCTCGGGGACACCCTGGATACGGACAACGTCAAGGCCAGCTACGACGCCGGTGTCCTGACGCTGCGGATTCCTGTCGCCGAGAAGGCCAAGCCGCGCAAGATCGAGATCGAAACGAAGGGGGCAAAGCAAGAGATCGCCGCCTAGTTTCGACCCCAGGATCGGGACGTCGGGTACTGATTGTTGACTGCCTCTTTGGGCGGATTGCCATTCTGAGCACGCCACAGCGCTTATGCGCACCGGCAGGTTACGCCTGAACTTCCCGATACGGTGGCCCCCGGATCCGTCCGGGGGCCATCCCATGTGAAGCCCCGCTGGAGAACGCAACGCGGAGTCAGACCCGGCCCAATACGGTCGGGATATTGGGCCAAAAGTGACTCCGCGTTGCTTTCGTGAGGGGGCGTCAGGTGTTGAGTTCGAGCATCAGTGCGGGAAGTTCGTCGGCGAGTTCGCGGGCCAGGAAGCCGAGCGGTCCCAGGCGACTGGCCAGGCGGTCGGCGGCCGCGGCATGCAGATGCGTCCCCCAGCACGCGGCCTGGGCGCCGCTGGTTCCGCGGGCCCGCAATCCGGCGATGGCACCGGCCAGAACATCGCCGCTGCCGGACGTCCCCAGCCCGCCGTACCCGGTGGTGATCTTCCACATCTCGGATTCCTCGGGAGCGTCACCGGGCGGCCGCGCAATCAGGCCCTGGCAGCTCACCACGGCGTCGAAGCGGCGGGCCACCGACGCCACATCAGCTTCCAGGTCCTCGATGTCCCGCCCCAGCAGGACCGCCGCCTCTTTGGGGTTCGGCGTCAGGATCAGCCGGCCCCGCCACGGCTCCAGTTGATCTTCGAGCTTGACCAGGCCGCCCAGGGCGTAGGCATCGAGTACGACGGCGGGGCCTCCTGAGCCGTCCGGCCCGCCGTCGGATTCCTCCCGCTCCAGGAGCAACCGCAGCATCTCCTCCGCGAGGTCCGGGTCGTCCAGCCCCGGGCCAATAAGAATTGCATCGGCACGCTCAAGGTAGGACGAGATGCGGTCCAGGCCCTCACCCGTCACGGACCCATCGGCAGTTTCCGGCAGTCCCATGGCCCCGCATTCGGGCAGCGCAACCCCCACCTGCGCCGCCACGGATTCCGCAACGGCCAGTGTCAGCTTTCCGGCACCCGCACGCAGGGCTGCGGTACCGGCGAGCAGGGCAGCCCCCGGCGTTGCCCGGGCCCCGCCGACCACCAGCACCGAACCGCGCGAGTACTTGTCCTCGCCCGGCGCAGGCAGCGGCCAGTCCCGCAGCAGCGACGGGGTTACCAGGGTAGGGGAACCGGAATCACTTCGGGTGGACACTGGCATCCCCCGCATGCTCGGTGACTGTGACACCCTGTTCGGCCAGGTGGTCCGCCACGTTGAAGCTTTCAAGCGTCCATGGTCCCTCGCCGGACGGACGGACGTAGCGTGTCAGGGACGCGTTGAGGACCGAGGTGCTGGCCGCGAGGTCGAGGATTTCACGTTCAGTCATGCCTTCCAGGACGTACCTGAACAGCAGGATCACGGCGTCGTGGCACACCAGCATGACCCGGTGCCCGGTGCCGAGGTTGTTCAGTTCGTCCAGGACCGACCGCAGCCGGAGTGCCACGTCAGCCCAGGATTCACCGCCCGGCGGCCGGTAGTACAGCTTGCCCAGCCACTCCCGACGCTCGGCTTCCTCCGGGTGACGCGCCTCGACGCCCCGCCGGGTGAGCCGGTCCAGGATGCCCAGTTCACGGTCCCGCAGCCGTTCGTCGGTCCGCACTTTCGCACGCCAGCCCGCAGTTTCCACCGCGATCTCCGCCGTCTGCAGTGCCCGTGCGTAAGGGGAGGAGAAAACAGCATCCGGCCGGAACTCCTCGGCGATCCGGGCCAGCGCCGTCCCCAGCGCCTTGGCCTGTTCCCGCCCGGTATCGGACAGGTCCACGTCCGCATCCCGGGCGGGCACATCGATGACCTCCGCCCCGGCCAGCCGCGCCTCGGTGGCGGCAACGTTGCCTTCGCTCTCGCCGTGCCGGATCAGCAGCAGCTCCACCGCGCCGGCCTCCTGCACTGCCTGTGTCAGCCCGTCGTCGTTCACGAAAAACCACCCCGTCCGCTTGCCTTGCCGAATGCAGGAACACTACCAGCGGCGTACCCAGGCGCAGGGAAAGATAAACGGACGACGACGTCCTGCCGCGGCTACCGCTCCGGCGTCAGCACCTTGGAGAACACCGTGGCTCCGTTGGCGTTGCGCAGGCTCACGGTAAAGGTGTCGTCATCCAGCTGGACGTGCCCGAAGAACTGGTTCTCGCCGTCGCGCGGCGATTCGCCCGGGAAACGGCCGGCCTTGGAGAACACCACCTCGGGCCCGAACGTGCCGTCCATGGCGTTCGGGCCGAAGGATCCGGCCGCGATGGGGCCGGCCACAAACTCCCAGAACGGATCGAAGTCGGTGAACGCAGCGCGCTCGGGCGAGTAGTGGTGGGCGGCGCAGTAGTGGACGTCGGCGGTCAGCCACACCACGTTCTTCACCCGGTTCCGCTTGAACACGCTGAGCACCCCGGCGATCTCCAGCTCGCGGCCCAGCGGCGCGCCGGCGTCGCGGTTCGCCAGGCTTTCCTGGTTGACGGCACCGTCCGGCACGATGATGCCCAGCGGAAGGTCCGCGGCGATGACCTTCCAGGTGGCCTTCGACGCCGACACCTCACGGATCAGCCAGTCCACCTGCTCCTGCCCCAGGATGGACGTGGCGTACGGCTCCTTGCCGTCCGTGTTAGGGGATTTGAACGTGCGCATGTCCAGGCAGAAGATGTCCAGCTGCGGGCCGCGGGAAATCTTCCGGTAGATGCGGGCGGGCTGGTACTGGCCGGCGTCGTCGAACGTTCCCGGCCGCCACAGCGCCGCGGAGTCCGCGATCGGCATGTTCTCCTGCCAGGCCTGCCGGCCGCGGGCGGCGAGGGTGTTGACGTCACGGACGGTGTACCGGGGGTCGTCCAGGATCTCGCCCGGGTACCAGTTGTTGGTGGTCTCATGGTCGTCCCAGTTGGCGATGACGGGCACGTCGGCGAACATCGCGCGCATGTTGGCGTCCATCGAGTTGTAACGGTGCCGGCCGCGGTATTCGGTGAGCGTTTCGGCCACCTTGGACACCTCCTCGGTGACCAGGTTCCGCCACACCTGCCCGTCCTTCTCCACCACAGTCTCCGCCAGCGGCCCGTCAGCATAGACGGTGTCGCCCGAGTGGATGAAGAAGTCCGGCCGTGTCTGGTGCATGGCGCGGTAGCCGCGCATCCCGCCGATGTCCTCGTTGATGCCCCAGCCCTGGCCGGCGGTGTCGCCGGTCCACACAAAGCTTTGGGCGGACGACGCCGGGACGTCGCCGCCGGCGCTCGTCCCGCCGGTGCGGCCCTTGCCGTTGTACGTCCCGGCGTCCGGGGCCGTGCGGAAGGTGCCGCGGACTATCTCGCCGGCCGCGCCGCCGTCGTCCTCGAAGCTGATCTCCAGCGCGAACCGGGTGTTGGACGGCAGGTTCCCGGAGTGGATCTTGGCGGTGAAGTCGGATGCCTGGGTGGCCCGCGGGCCGCGGAGGGTGCGCTCAAAGGCGCCTCGCCCGCGCAGGATCTCGCCGCCGTCGTTCACTGCCCGTAAGACGGCGGTCATCCGGCCGGCGCCCGACGCACGCGACCACAGCACAGCCGAGTCCGAGGTGACGTCCCCGGTGGCGATGCCGCTGGGAAGGGTCAGCCGGTTCCGGACCAGCGCAACGCCGGCGGGGGACTGGCGGGAGGTTTGCGCCTGGGCGGCGGCCGGAACGGAGGCCAGGGCGGCGGCGAGGACGGAGCTCTTGACGATGGTGCGGCGGGAAATTTCAGTACGGGAGTTCGACGTCATGACCTCAGGCTGTCGCCGCCCGGCACACGGATCCTTTCCCGAGGGTGAACGGCCGGTATGCCCGGGTTGAACAGCGGTGCGGGCCTGTCGGAGCGGGCGTCCGTACGCAGTGAAGTTCGGGTTCAGTGCGCAGGGGCAGTCCCTGCGCACTGAACCCGGCGCTCACTGCACTGGCTATGGTCTTACGGCCTCGCGAACTCTGCGATCCGGCCTTCCCGCAGTGCCGCGCCGACGGCTGCGACGCCACCGTAATCGGGGAACAGCACGGACTGCCCGGCAACAAACCCGGCACCCGCCGTCGGGAGGGTCATGGTGCCGATCGCATTCGCGTCCAGGTTGCGGAGGCTGTAAGCGAGGATGGCGGCCTGGACCGGGTCAAAAGCCCTGTCCACGGTAAGGCAGCAGGAGGCGAAGTCCACCAGCCCGCGGACGGCGTTGACGTCGTTCAGGGCACCGCCGGCAGTGAGCCGGGCCAGGATGGCGCGGAGCAGGATCTGCTGGTTGCGGACCCGCTGGAAGTCGCCGTCCACGAACGCGTACCGTTCCCGGGAGAACTCCAGCGCGGACTGCCCGTCCAAATGGTTCACGCCGGCGGCGAAGACGTGCCCGGTATCGTGCGTGGACTGGAATGCGATGGGCACGTTGACGTCGATCCCCCCAAGCCCGTCGACCAGGACCTTGAGCCCGTGGAAGTCCATCATCAGGGTGTGGTCGATGGCGATCCCCAGCAGCGACTGGACGGCGGCGGTCTGCATGTCAATGCCGCCGTACTGCAGGCCCGAATTGATCTTGGCCCCGCCGAAACCGGGGATGTCCACCCACGTGTCCCTGTTGATCGAGACGATATAGAGCGCCCTCCGGTCAGCCGGGACATGGACCACCATCAGGGTGTCGGCGCGCTGGTCCTGGGGCTGGCCGGTTGCCGTCGTGTGGGCTGCTGCCTCTCTCGCATTTCCACGCATGTCGCTGCCGATCACCAGCACGTTCATGGGTGCAGCGGGCAGCTCCGGGATGGGTGGCGGCGGCGGTGGAGGCGGCGGAGGCGCGGGGGTGGTTTCCGTCTGCGTCTCCGACGGCGTGGGGCTGGGTGTTTCGCTTTGCGTTTGGGTGGCCGCCGGCTGGGCTTCGGACCCGGTGCGGTTCAGGCTGACGACGGCGACGACGGCCGCTGCCGCCAGCACCAGCGCCAGCAGTGCCGCGATCCAGCGCCGCCGGCCGTGGGCCACCCATGCGAGGCCGTGCGGATGCGTGTCGGAAGGGTTGGGTCCCGTGGCCCCGGATGGGTCAGAACCGCCTGGCATGCTCATGGTGCCGTCACCTCATCGTGTTGGGTGGGATCAGTGTCCGCCCACCAACCCCCCGTTGGCTACAGGCTTATTCAAACTGTCACCTGTGAATGCCAGGGAGATTCCCGCCACGTCATGGTGGGCAGCCAACACGATTTTTTCCCGTCCGGTGAGGTGCCGCCGGGGTCGCTGGAACCGAGCGTGGACGCCGGAACGTTACAGCGTGGTGGACGCGTTCCCGCGAACCGGGGCGTTGAGGCGGGCGTGGCGGAGGATGGAAACGATGGCGGGGGCCATCTCGTCCTCCATCTGCCGGTACACCTCCGGCGCGCGCCGGTAGGGGTCCACGATGTCGTTCTCGGCTGCGTCGGCTGGCAGGGCGAGGTGCCGCACCCCGGCGGCCCGGGCCGGCAAGCCCCGCCAGAAGGCGGCGTTGGCACCCAGCCAGTCGCCGTCGTCGTACTCCTCCGCAACGGGCGGGCCGCCTGCGCTGGCCTCCGCACGGGCGTCCAGGACATCGAGCATGCGGGCGAACTCGCGGATGGTGAACGTCCGCTTCAGCAGCGACGCGTCCAGCTGCAGCACTTCGCCGCGGTGCCCGGAGGTCATGGTGAGCACCAGGTCCACCCCGCGCAGGATTTTCGGGCTCAGCTGGCGGGCCACGAAGTTCTCCGGATCGCCGCCGAAGGTGCGGACAATGTCGGCCGAGATGGGCTGCATGGGATCGCCCACCATGGCCCGCGTGCCCGCGCTGGTCACCTGGAAGCCGCCCGGCACCACCTGGTTGAGCCCTGCCTGCAGCAGCCGTTCGGCCACGGGAGAGCGGCAGATGTTGCCGGTGCAGACGGTCAGGATTCTTACTGGTGCGGATGTATCCAAGGAGATTTCTCTTTTCCCAGCCGGTGCACGGACCGTTCAGCCCGTGCATTTCAACTTAACACGCCCCGCCCCAACGCCCCCTCATATCCTGCGGCTAAACCACCGACGCTCTATCACCTCCTGCGGCTTTTTCCCGGATCCTCTCGCACTACCAATTCATTTCCTCTCCCACCACCATGGAGTATGCGGAAAAAGGCACCATGACATGACTGCAAGCCGTATCGAACGCGACTGCGTGATTTCCGGCGGCGGACCGGCGGGCATGGTGCTCGGTTACCTGCTCGCGCGCGCCGGCGTGCGTGTCACCGTGCTTGAGAAGCATGCGGACTTTTTGCGGGACTTCCGGGGTGACACCGTGCACCCGTCCACCGTGACCCTTCTCGGCGAACTCGGGCTCAGGGAAAAGTTCCTGGAACTGCCGCTCACCCGCCTGCCGACCATGGACGCGGTGATTGACGGCCAGCGCCTCACCATCGTGGACTTCTCCACCCTTCCGGCGCCTGACAACTTCCTGGTCCTCGCGCCCCAGTGGGACTTCCTGAACTTCCTGGCCCGCAAGGTGGCGATGTTTCCGAACTTCGAGCTCCGCATGCTCACCGAGGCCACCGGCCTGATCATCGAGGACGACCAAGTGCGTGGGGTGCGGGCCACGTCACCGGGCGGTCCGCTTGAAATACGCGCAACCCTCACCGTTGCCGCCGACGGACGCGCTTCGGCCCTCCGTGCCGCCGCCGGACTGGTTCCGGAGGAGTTCGGCGTGCCCATCGACGTGCTGTGGTTCGGCCTTCCCAAACCGCCGGAGGCGCCGCCCCCAACCCTGGGATACCTGTCCCGGCGTGGGATGGTCCTGACGATTGACCGCGGCGACAGATACCAATCGGGCATGGTCATTCGGAAAGGCGGTTTTGACCAGCTTCGCGGCGGGGGAATCGAAGGCCTTCGCGAGCAGATCACCCACGCTGCGCCCGTACTGCGGCCGGTGGTCGGCAGCCTCACCGACTGGGAACAGGTCAAGCTGCTGACCGTCCAGATTAACCGGCTCCGGCGCTGGTACCGTCCCGGGTTCATCGCGATCGGCGATGCCGCCCACGCGATGTCCCCAGTGTTCGGCGTCGGTGTGAACTTCGCGATCCAGGACGCGGTGGCCCTATCCAATGCCATCGCGGCAGACCTCGCGGCCGGAGCTGCCCCGACGGCGAAACTCGCCCGGGTGCAACGGCGGCGGGAATGGCCCGTGAAGGTCATGCAGCGGCTGCAACGCAACGCCCACAGAGTGATCGTCAGGGCAACCACCGGCAGCCGGATCGCGCCCCGCTGGGCGGTTCGGCTTCTCCGGGCCGCCTCACCACTGCTGCGCCGCTTCACCGCCCGCTTCATCGGCATCGGCGTCCTCCCCGAACACGTCAAAAGCCGGGACGCCTGACCCTGTTTGCGCCGCTCCGACGCTCTCTCACCTTTCGCAGGTTAAGCAGCGACGCTCTCTCACCTTTCGCAGGTTAAGCAGCAACGCTCTCTCACTTTCTTCTCGAAAGTGAGAGAGCGTCGCCCGGAATGATGCAGAAGGTGAGAGAGCGTCCGGGGGTAGGGCCGGTCAGCTGGCCAGGAGCTGCTTCATCTCGGCGATCTCGGATTCCTGGGCCGCGACAATATCGCGGGCGAGCTGGATGGATTCGGGGTACTTGCCGGCGCCGATCTCCTGTTGTGCCATGTCAACGGCTCCTTCGTGGTGTCCGATCATCTGCTCCAGGAACAGCCGGACAGCGTCCGCTCCCGACGCGGCTTTGAGCTTATCGATACCGTCGCCGTCCACCATGCCGGACATCCCGTGCCCGGAGTGGTCACCCATCACGGGCGCGTTCCAGCTTTTGAGCCAGCCGGTCATGGTCTCGATTTCCGGGGCCTGGGCATCCTTGATCTTGGTTGCCAGGGCCGTGATCTCGGCAGGCAGGCCAGGCTTGGCCAGGACGATGTCGCTCATCTCCACGGCCTGGGCGTGGTGCGGAATCATCATCTGGGCGAACATGATGTCCGCCTGGTTATGCTCGGCGCCGGCATCCGGCATCATGCTGGACATCGGGCTGGAGCTGGCATGGCCGCTGCCGTGCATGCCGTTGCTGCCGGGATTTCCGGAGTCGGCGGCGCACCCGGCAAGGCCGAGCGAGGCTGCCAGGGCGGCAGCAATGGACAGGGTTTTGATCTTCTTGTTCACGTGAAATGTCCTTCAGGAAAGTAACTGGACTGGATCGTTAATTGCGTGCGGGAGCACGCTGAGCAGTCCGCTTTACGTCCGGCTGATGGACAGTTCGCAGGGCGTGGGGCTCGCCGGGACGTACGAGTAAATGCTTGCCCCACCGAGGCGACCCGCAGGGACCGGGGCGGCGGCGACGGATCGCTCGGGAGGGGCGACGGTGAGCGATCCGGCCTTGGCCAGCGGGACGCAGGACGTACCGGAGGTTTGCATTCCCGAGCAGGAACCTTCGCACGACGGCGGTGCAAGGCTTGGCTGCGCCGCGTGCCCCGGGCGGTCTGCAGCAGGGTGCGCGTCCGTGGAGTAGTGCGCAGCGGTCTGCCGCGATGCAGAGCTGTGGTCACGCGGGGCGTCGGCATCCTGCACCACTGTTCCGTGAGTAACGGGGTGCGACGCGTGCGCAGAATGGCTGGCCGTTATGACGTGCATGCCGAGGATTCCGGCCACGATCAACATAAGACCTGCCAGCAGTGCGGCCCTGCCCAGGAGGGCCGCCAGGCCCTGCATGGATCCAGGCATTGGCGGTTCCTCCTTTCGGCAGGGGCGGGTCAGGTGACCACGAGTGATGGGGCGTTGTGTGAATAGCGGCGGAAGGTGATGGGGCGTTGTGTCTAACGTACCGCCGCCGGGTTCAGTTTCAGGCGGCGGAGCAGCTGGGCGTTGAGTGCCACCACGATGGTGGACGCGGACATCAGCACCGCGCCGGCCGCAGGGGAGAGGACAACCCCGGCGAATGCCAGGACGCCCGCGGCCAACGGCACGGACAGCACGTTGTAGCCGGTGGCCCACACCAGGTTCTGCCACATCTTCCGGTAGCTCGCCCGGGACAGGTCCACCATGGACAGCACGGCCCGCGGGTCGTTGCCAGCCAGCACCACGCCGGCGGACTCCATGGCCACGTCGGTTCCTGCGCCGATCGCGATACCCACCTCGGCCCGTGCCAGCGCAGGCGAATCGTTGACGCCGTCGCCCACCATGGCAACCTTCAGGCCGCGGGCCTGGAGTTCAGCCACCTTCTTGTCCTTGTCCGCGGGCAGTACCTCGGCGAACACCTCGTCGATATTCAGGTCCGCAGCCACGGCCTGCGCCACCTGCCGGGCGTCGCCGGTGACCATGGCCACCTTGATGCCGCGGTTCTGCAGCGCCGCAACCGCCTGCCGCGACTCCGCCCGCACCGCATCCTCCAGGCTGACCGCCCCCAGCACGCGGCCGCCGTCGTCCATCACATGCAGGACGGCGGCACCCCTGTCCATCCACCCGCGGGTGGTGGCGGCCAGGGCAGCGGGTTCGACGGCGGCAAGCTCGCGCAGGAGCGCGGGCCCGCCAACGTGCACTGTCCGGCCGTCCACCACGGCCCGGACCCCGCGCCCGGTCAGTGAGCTGAAACCGCTGGCGGCGGGCAGTGCAAGGCCGCGGGCTGCGGCGGCGCGGACAATAGCCCGTGCCACCGGGTGCTCGCTGTCGGATTCGACGGCGGCGGCCAGGGCCAGCAGCTGATCGGCCTCCACGCCGGGCGCGGCGGCCACGTCTTTCAGGTCAGGTGCGCCGGTGGTGAGGGTGCCGGTCTTGTCGAAGAGTACAACGTCGATGGTGCGCATCCGCTCCAGCGCCATCCGGTTCTTGATCAGGACGCCGGCCCGGGCTGCCTGTTCAGTGGAGATCGCGATGACCAGCGGAATGGCCAGGCCCAGGGCGTGCGGGCAGGCGATCACCAGCACGGTGACGGTGCGCGTGACGGCCTCGGGGACACTGCCCAGGAGCGTCCAGGCGATGAACGTGAGGATGCCGGCAGCCGTGGCGAAGTAGAACAGGAAGGCGGCGGCCCGGTCAGCCAGGGCCTGGGCCCGTGAGGACGAGGCCTGGGCCTCCGCCACGAGGCGCTGGATCCCGGCGAGGGCGGTGTCATCACCCACGGCGGTCACCCGGACCCGGACGCTGGTGTCCGTGGCGACGGTACCGGCAACAACCGTGTCGCCGGGGCCGCGGGCTACGGTTTTGGACTCACCGGTGATCATCGACTCGTCGAACTCGGCCTGCCCGTCCACCACGGTCCCGTCGGCCGGCATCCGTGCGCCGGAGCGGACCAGGACCAGGTCATCGGGCCGGAGTTCGGAGACGGCGACGGTCTCCGTGCCGCCGTCGGTGATCCGTTCCGCTTCATCGGGCAGCAGCGCGGCCAGGGCGTCCAGTGCGCCCTGCGCCGATCCCAACGCCCGCATTTCGATCCAGTGGCCCAGCAGCATGATGGCCACCAGCAGGGCGAGCTCCCACCAGAAGTCGAGGTCGAAGCCGCCGATTCCAAGGCTCGTGATCCAGGAGGCGGCGAACGCCACGGTGATCGCCATGGCGATCAGCAGCATCATGCCCGGCCGGCGGTCCTTCAGCTCCTGCAGCCCGCCTTTGACGAACGGTTGCCCGCCGTAAAGGAAAATCACGGTTCCTAGGACGGGCGGGATCCAGGCGGAACCCGGGAACATCGGGGCCATGTAGCCGAAGATGTGGCCCACCATGGGGCTGAAGTAGACCACGGGGACGGACAGTGCCAGCGTGAGCCAGAACCGGTTCTTGAACATCGCGGTGCTGTGGCCGGCGTGCTGCCCATGGGTGTGGACGGTGTGGTCATCGCTGTTGTGCTGCGCATGGCTGGCGCCGTGTATGTGGCCGGCAGGGGCTGACGACATGTGCGCTTCGGTAAGGGTCCCGCCCTTCTTGCTGCCGTCGTCGTGATGATGGTTGTGCTGGCTGTGGTCTTGCATTGTTTCCTCCTCGGAGGACAGTCGCTGCCCGGGATGTGCCGGGCGCGGAAGGTCAGTGTGCAGCTACGGAGTATCCGGCCGAAATAACAGATGCGCGGACGGCGTCATCGGAAGCGTGGCCGGACACATTCAGACGGGAACGGCCGACCGGGACCAGGTCAACGGACGCCGATTCAACGCCATCGAGGGCGGAGACAGCTGATTCAACAGTCTTGACGCAGTGCCCGCAGGTGAGGCCCTCCAGGCTGAACGTCCGCTGGGTGGGCGCAGCGGCGTCGGGTGTGTCACCGCCGGGGATCCCGACGGCGGCCGGCGGCTTGAGTGCGTGGGCTGCGGGTGAACAGCAGCTGCAACCGGAGGAGGAAGCCAGGGGGAGGGTGGTGCGGTTCTCGATGTTCATGTCAGTTCCATTCCTTAAAGCAGGATTAATGGGTGCTGGGGTTGAACGGCTGTGAAGGCGGTGGGGGCACCGGCCGGGACATACCACTTCACTGACAACACCTTCAATATACCCCCGGGGGGTATATGAGTCAACTGTTTGGTGGCTGTGCTTCTGGCGGGTGTTCCCGTCATGCGGGCGTCCGGCCCTATCCACTGCGGCCCGCTCCGGCCATACTGGTAGGAACGCCCACGGAGCCACCAGGCCTGCTGCGGGCGCGCTGGATGCTACATGGAGGTGGCCCCGTGACTGACCTGAACGGCCCTTATACGTTTTCGAGTGCCCTTGGTGACAACGAATGCGTCGCGGGGACTTTTCATGTGGACATGGACGGGATGAAGATCCACTGGTCGGACGGCATGTACCAGCTGCACGGATACCAGCGGGGCGAGGTGGTCCCCACCCTGGACCTGCTGTACGCCCACAAGCACCCGGAGGACCGGCCCAAGTGCGAGGCCATCGTGGCCCAGGTGGCGCAGACCGGCGGCTACTTCTGCATGTACCACCGCATCATTGACGCCCGCGGACGGACCCGGCGGGTACTCACCTCCGGCGACGGAATCATGAACGATGAAGGCGTGGTCACCGTGATCGAAGGGGTCATGGTGGACCTCACCACCACCCTTCAGCGCGAAACGGAGCAGATAGCCCGGGACGCCGTCCTCGGTGCCACGTCCACCCGCAGCATCATCGACCAGGCCCGCGGCATCCTGATGGGCCAGCTGAAGATGGGCGCCGACGACGCTTTCAAGATGCTCGTGAGCACCAGCAGCCACAGGAACGTCAAGCTGGTGGTGGTGGCCGCGGAGCTGGTACAGCTGGCCAACTCCGCGGAAACCCAGAGCTACCTGGACACCGCCGTCAGGGCCATCCAGGCCGAGGGCCGGGTCTCTCCAGCGGGCCGGCGCCGGGCGAGCTAGCCGGAACCGTCGGCACTGCCCCCCGCGGCGCTTCCGTGATCCGGCATTTTCATGCCGGCGGCAGGGCCCGTACTATGGACAGAAGGTGCGCCGGGAAGTCTGGTCGGCATGATTTTGTCGACTCCACATGTTAGGACGCCTTCATGAGCTCCACGCCGCCATCAACACCGCCGCCAGCCGCTCCCCGCGGATCCACGATCCTGTCCCGCGGCTCTTATGCCGAGGCACTGCGCATCGGCGAGATCCTCCGCAAGGAAACTGTGGGCGGCGCCCTCCTGGTGATTGCGGCGGTGATCGCACTGGTTTGGGCCAACTCCCCGGCATCGGACAGCTACTTCGCGCTCCGCGACTTCAAGGTGGGCTACGAGCCCTGGCACCTTGAGCTGAGCCTGGGTGCGTGGGCAGCTGACGGGCTGCTGGCCATCTTCTTCTTCCTGGTGGGCCTGGAACTCAAGCGCGAATTCGTGGCCGGCGACCTGCGGCAGATCAGCAAATCCATTGTCCCCGTTGCAGCCGCCGCGGGAGGGGTAGTGGTCCCGGCGGCGATTTACGCCGTCATAAACCTCACCAGCCCGGAGACGCTCCGCGGCTGGGCCATCCCCACCGCCACGGACATCGCCTTTGCTGTTGCGGTGCTGGCCATCATCGGTTCCCACCTGCCCAGCGCACTGCGGATCTTCCTGCTGACACTGGCCGTGGTGGACGACCTTATCGCCATCAGCATCATCGCGTTCTTCTACACCACGGACATCCAGGTCACGCCCCTGCTCCTGGCCCTGGTTCCGCTGGCGCTGTACACCTTCCTGGCCCAGAAGTACCGGCATTTCTTCGGGCGCAAGGCGGCCGCGGCCTGGTTCATCCTGCTGCCGCTGGGAGTTGTTGTGTGGGCATTAGTGCATGCCTCGGGCATCCACGCCACGGTGGCCGGTGTGCTGCTGGGCTTTGCCGTCCCGGTGATCCGCTCGCGTGCCGGCGGCGGCCCCGGGTCCGGCCCCGGACTGGCCGAAATCTTTGAGCACCGGTTCCGGCCCATCTCCGCCGGCATCGCCGTCCCCATTTTCGCGTTCTTCTCTGCCGGCGTGGCCGTGGGCGGCTGGGAGGGCCTGCGCTCGGCGCTCGCGGACCCGGTGGCCCTGGGCATCATCGTTGGCCTGGTGCTGGGCAAACCGATCGGCATCCTGGGCACCACGTGGGTCCTGACGAAGGCCACCAGGGCCAGCCTGGACAGCTCGTTCAAGTGGATCGACATCTTTGGCGTGGCGCTCCTGGCCGGCATCGGATTCACGGTGTCCCTGCTTGTAGCCGAGCTCAGTTTCGGCCACGGCAGCCTGCACGACGACCACGCCAAGGTGGGAATCCTCACGGCGTCCCTGCTTGCCGCCCTGCTGGCCACCGTGGTGCTGCGCACAAGGAACCGCCAGTACCGCGCCGCCGAGGAGCTGGAAAAGGTGGACGCGGACCGGGACGGAATCCCGGACGTCTACCAAAACCGCCCCTGACAACAGCAACGCGAGGTCACTCCCTGCCCAATGTTCGCCTCGGATTGGGCCGGGAGTGACCCCGCGTTGCTCTAGTCGCGTTGGTTACTTAGCGCCGCACGGACTTCCGGCGGCCGGCGACTGCTTCTGCGGTGCCCACCAGGAGCACCGAGGCGATGACGGCCACGATGAAGCCCAGGAAGTTCAGCTCGAAGATGTCCCCGGTTCCCAGCAGTGACGCCACCACTCCGCCGATCACCGAGCCCACAAGGCCCAGCAGGAGGGTGGCGAGCAAGCTAAGGTTCTGCTTGCCGGGTTTGATAAGGCGGGCCAGGGCGCCGATGATCAGGCCGGCAACGATGAATCCAATCACGGTGTGCTCCTTACTTGTGGTTTCTGCCGCAACAGCAGCATTCCTAGCACTGACCGTACCCCGGCCGCCCCGGGTTTATGCCGGTGAGAACCGGGTAAGCGGCTGGGCCGGTTCCTCCACGTGCCGGATTTCCAGGGCTTCGGGGTCCAGCAGCTTCCGCGTGCCGGTCCTCGCGTCCAGTATCCAGAACAGTTCAAGGGCGGGTACGACGTCGGTCACCCGGCCCCGGTGGAACAGCTTGCCCCTGTGCCACGCTTCGATGTGGTCTCCGATGCGGAGCTGACCGGTACTGACTCGTTGTGCCTCCATGGCTGCCTCCTGCTGTTGTATCCCCGTATGCACAGCTTGCCGTGGCGAGGTTGCCGGAGTGTTTCAGGAGGGTGTTTTTTCTGTGTCAGCTGTGACCACTGCGGCGGAGGTTCAGCATGTGCATCAGGAGTGCCCGTTGCGGTTGTCCGGGATTGTGCTCCACATGCCAGGTCAATGAGCTCCGGACGTCCGCTTCGCAGGGCTCGGTTCCACTGAGAATCTCGTCAATAATCTCCATGGCCTGCAGCTGCAGGCCCAGATGTGCCACTTCAGCGCAGATGTTGCGGGTGGGCTGCCGGTCTCGGTGCATGGTTGCCGCCTTCGTGCCATCGCAGGCTCCCTCGTGGGGAGCGAAACTGAAGGCCCCAGCCCGCCCGGTGAATATGCTAAGTGTACTTATGAACGTGGGGCGGGCCAAGCATTTTGGCCGGGTCGAACGTTCGTATTCCTGGTTTCTAGGCGTGGGTTGGTTCTTCGACCAATGCCGTGGCGATGCTGTCCGCATCGTCCAGGGCTGCGAGGTAGCGTTCGGCGTCCAGGGCCGCGGCGCACCCGGTTCCGGCAGCGGTGATGGCCTGGCGGTAGCGGTGGTCCACTGCGTCGCCACAGGCGAAGACCCCGGAGATGTTGGTGACCGTGGTGGGGGCATCCACCTTGATGTAGCCCTCAGCGTCCAGGTCCACCTGCCCGGCTACCAGTTCGGTGCGGGGGACGTGGCCGATCGCCACGAAGATCCCGGTGGCCCCGTGCTGGCGGGTTTCCCCGGAGCGGGTGTCAGTGAGGGTCACGCCCGTCACCTTCCCGTCGCCGTGGATGGCCGTGACGGCGGAGTTCCAGGCGAAGCTGATCTTCGGGTTGTCCTTGGCCCGCTGCGCCATGATGCGGGAGGCACGGAGCTCCTCGCGGCGGACGACGACGGTCACGGACTTCGCGAACCGGGTCAGGAACGTCGCTTCCTCCATCGCCGAATCACCGCCGCCGACCACGATGATGTCCTGTTCCCGGAAGAAGAACCCGTCACATGTGGCGCACCAGGACACCCCGTGGCCGCTGAGCTTCTTCTCCTCCGGCAAACCCAGCTCCTTGTAGGCCGAACCGGTAGCCAGGATCACCGCCGGCGCCTGGTGGGTTTCCCCGGCCCCGGTGACCACGGTCTTCAGGTGACCCTTCAGATTCACGGACGTGACGTCGTCGAACACTACCTTCGCGCCGAACTTCTCGGCCTGTTCCTGCAGCCCGTCCATCAGCTCCGGACCCTGGATCCCGCCCGGGAACCCCGGAAAGTTCTCCACCTCAGTGGTGTTCATCAACGCACCACCGGCTGTCACCGAACCGGCCAGCACCAAAGGCTCCAAACCCGCCCGGGCCGCGTAAATGGCAGCGGTGTACCCCGCCGGACCGGACCCGATAATGATCAGCTGTTCGTTCGTCATGGAGGTCTCCTTTGGAGTTACTGGGCGGACGGATTCTACGCCCTTGCCAGCATGATCCTCCAGCCCCCACCTCCGGATGCGGGGTCAAACATTGATGACCGTCAATGCAGCGGCATAATGGGAAGTATGAAAGCTTCGCAGACACTTGATCCGTTGCTGGACCCTGCCTGCTGCCCGCCGGCCGGTCCGGCACTGGGGGCAGAGGAGGCGAAGGAAGCCGCGCTGGTCTTCAAGGCGCTCTCCGACCCGAACCGCCTGCGCCTGCTCTCGCTCGTGAAGGCGGGGGAGTCCGGTGAACGCTGCGTCTGCGACCTGACCGAACCCCTCGACCTCGGTCAGCCCACGGTCTCGCACCACCTGAAGATCCTGGTGGACGCCGGCCTGCTGCACCGCGAGAAGCGGGGCACCTGGGCCTACTACTCCATCGTCCCGGGCGCCCTGGAACGTGCGGCCGGGCTCGTGGCAGCCCTGTGACGGCTGCCGCCGGCAGCCCCGCAACGGCCACCGCCCGGGGCTCGGCGTGGGAAGTCTTCCGGGTTTTCCTGAAGCTGGGATTCACGTCCTTCGGCGGGCCCATCGCCCACCTGGGCTACTTCCGCGACGAGCTGGTGGAACGCCGCAAATGGGTGGACGACAAGGAATACGCGGACCTTGTGGCGTTGTGCCAGTTCCTCCCCGGCCCCGCTTCCAGCCAGGTGGGATTCGGGATGGGCCTGCACCGCGCCGGTCCCCTTGGGGCCCTCGCTGCGTTCGTCGCCTTCACCCTGCCCTCGGCGGCCCTGCTGGTGGCATTCGCCGCCGGCGCCTCGCTGTTCCAGGGAGCCATTGGTTCGGGCATCCTCACGGGCCTGAAAATCGTCGCTGTCGCCATCGTGGCCCAGGCCGTGTGGGGGATGGCGAAAGCCCTGACCCCGGACCGGGAGCGGGCCACGATTGCCGTGGTGGCGGCCCTGGCAGCCATCCTGCTGGCCGGCTCGCTCGGGCAAATTGCCGCCATCCTCATCGGCGCCCTGGCCGGGCTGGTTGTCTGCCGGGCAGGGACGGGCGATGTCACGGGGATGATGCGGTTCCCTGTCAGCCGGACGGCCGGAACCGTCTGCCTGGTCCTGTTCCTTGCCCTGCTGCTGGGGCTGCCCCTGCTGGCGCCGGCCGTGGGTTCGGCGGGCCTCACCCTGTTTGAGGCGTTTTATCGGGCAGGGGCACTGGTCTTCGGCGGCGGGCACGTTGTCCTGCCGCTCCTGCAGTCGGGCGTGGTGGACCCCGGCTGGGTCACCTCTGAGCAGTTCCTGGCCGGCTACGGTGCGGCGCAGGCAGTGCCGGGGCCGCTGTTTACGTTCGCCGCCTACCTGGGCACGCTCTCCGCCTTCGGCCCGGGAGGCGTCGCCGGTGCCGCCATCGCACTGGCCGGGATCTTCCTGCCCGGTTTCCTCCTCCTGACAGGCGTGCTGCCGTTCTGGAACAGGTTCCGGTCCAGGCCGCAGGCCCGGGCGCTGATGCGCGGTGCCAACGCTGCTGTGGTGGGAATCCTCGCCGCGGCCCTCTACAACCCGGTGTTCACCACGGCAATCACGGGACCGGGCCCGTTCTGCCTGGGCCTTGTGTGCTTCGTGCTGCTGATCGCCTGGAAGACGCCGCCCTGGGCCGTGGTCCTGGTCGGCGCGGCGGGAGGCATCCTGCTCGGCCTGCTCGGCTAGGTTCTCCTGGGGGCTCACGGCGGTTAGCGCGTCCGACGGCGGGTAGGGACTTGGTGGAAGGACTCACCAGGCGAGGGGGAACAGAACGTGGCACAGGAAGCCCACAGCTCATCGGCCAGGCCCACCGGGCGGGCCATGCCACCTGCCGTGGCGCCCGCGTTCCTGTTCGGGATGGGCGTGGGCGGCTTCGTCGACGGCATCGTGCTGCACCAGCTGCTGCAGTGGCACCACATGCTCAGCCACACCGAAAGCGGCAACACCAAAACCGTGGCCGGGCTGGAGCTGAACACCATGGCCGACGGACTCTTCCACAGCGCCATGTGGGTGCTGGTGGTGGCCGCCGCCGTCCTCACGGTCCGGGCCCGGCGGCAGGGGCGGCTGTCCGCGAGCTGGCGGTTCCACACCGGGCTGGTGCTGGCCGGCTGGGGTGTGTTCAACGTCGTCGAGGGCCTTGTTAACCACCAGCTGCTGCAGATCCACCACGTGCGGGACGACCTGGGTGGGCCGTTGGCCTGGGATCTGGGGTTCTTGGGCCTGAGCGTGCTCCTGGTTGCAGCGGGCTGGCTCCTGTTCCGGCAGGGCAAACGGGAAAACCCGGCCAGCTAACTGCAACGCGGGGTCCCTCCCGGCCCAATAAACTGTTGGAATTGGGCCGGGAGTGACCCCGCGTTTGGGGTGGAAAAACGCAGTCCGCTACTGGTTCGGGTCCGGGCTCCGGACGTCCCGCTCGCCGATGTCGGCGGCGCCCAAGACGTCCGCTGCTACACCGTGCACCGGCGCGTGCTCACGAACACTCAGCTCGGGATGGTGCAGGTCCAGGGCCGGGCGCTCGGACCGGATCCGGGGCAGCGAGGTGAAGTTGTGGCGCGGCGGCGGGCAGGACGTGGCCCACTCCAGCGAGGCACCGAAGCCCCAGGGATCATCCACCGTGACCTTCTTGCCGGTCCGCCAGGTGTGATAGACGTTCCACAGGAACGGGATCATCGATGCGCCCAGCAGGTAGGAGCCGAAGCTGGAGAACTGGTTCATCAGGGTGAAATTGTCCTCCGGCATGTAGTCCGCATAGCGCCGGGGCATGCCCAGCACGCCGAGCCAGTGCTGGATGAGGAACGTGGCGTGGAAGCCCAGGAACAGCATCCAGAAGTGGATCTTGCCGAGGCGCTCGTTCAGCATGGTGCCGGTGAACTTGGGCCACCAGAAATAGAACCCGGCGAACATCGCGAACACCACGGTGCCGAACACCACGTAGTGGAAGTGGGCAACTACGAAGTAGGAGTCGGACACGTGGAAGTCCAGCGGCGGGGCGGCCAGGATAATCCCGGTCAGGCCACCGAAAAGGAACGTCGCCAGGAACCCGATGCTCCACAGCATGGGGGTCTCGAAGGTGATGGACCCGCCCCACATGGTGCCGATCCAGTTGAAGAACTTCACGCCGGTGGGCACTGCGATCAGCATGGTCATGAACGCGAAGAACGGCAGGAACACCGCACCCGTGACGTACATGTGGTGGGCCCACACCGTCACGGAGAGGGCGCCGATGGCGATGGTGGCGTACACGATGCCCTTATAGCCGAACAGGGGTTTGCGGCTGAAGACCGGGAAGATCTCGGACACAATACCGAAGAAAGGCAGCGCGATGATGTACACCTCGGGGTGGCCGAAGAACCAGAACAGGTGCTGCCAGAGGATGGCGCCGCCGTTGGCGGGATCGAAGATGTGGGCACCGAATTTCCTGTCGGCCCCGAGCGCGAACAGCGCCGAGGCCAGCGGCGGGAAGGCCATCAGCACCAGGATGCCGGTGACCAGGGTGTTCCACGTGAAGATCGGCATCCGCCACATCGTGAGCCCGGGGGCCCGCATGCAGATGATGGTGGTGATGAAGTTGACCGAACCCAGGATGGTTCCGAAACCGGACAACGCCAGCCCGAACACCCACAGGTCACCGCCGATCCCCGGCGTGAACGTGGTGTTGGACAGCGGCGCGTAGGCGAACCAGCCGAAGGAGGCAGCACCCTGCGGCGTGATGAACCCCGCGGTCGCGATGGTGGAGCCGAACAGGAAGAACCAGAAAGCCAGCGCGTTCAACCGCGGGAACGCCACGTCCGGGGCGCCGATCTGCAGCGGCATGATGACATTCGCGAACCCGGCGAACAGCGGGGTGGCGAACATCAGCAGCATGAGCGTGCCGTGCATGGTGAACAGCTGGTTGTACTGCTCCTTGGTCTGCAGGATCTGCATGCCGGGCTGGAACAGCTCCGCCCGGATCAGCAGCGCCATCACGCCAGCCAGGAGGAAGAACACAAAGGACGCGATCAGGTACATGTACCCGATGGTCTTGTGGTCGGTGGAGGTGATCCAGCTGACCACGATGCTGCCCTTGGGCCGCCTGACCGTTGACGGTGCCGCGGTGGCCGAGGTGACGCCCGTGTTCTGGGTGGTGGTCATTACGGTTCCGTCCTTTGCTGTGCCTCTTCCAGGGCCGGCCGTGCCGGGTTCCGGTCGAATTCGTCACCCAGGATGCCGGTGTTGCCCCGGGCCCGGAGTTCGGCGATGTGGTTGTCGTACTCCTGCTGGCTCACCACCCGGACCCTGAAGAGCATCTCGGAGTGGTACTCACCGCACAGCTCTGCGCATTTGCCGGTGAATTCGCCGGTGCGGGTGGGGGTGAGGTTGATGAACCGGTGGTACTGGTTTTCGCCCGGGTACATGTCGCGCTTCTGCATGAACTGCACCACCCAGAACGAGTGCTGGACATCGCGGGAGTTCAGCTGCAGTTCCACGGTTTTCCCTACCGGCAGGTACAGGGTGGGCAGCCGGTCCGGGGTGCCGAACTCGCCGTTCAGGTGGGCCTGGACCCCGGGATCTTCATGCACGTCTTCCTTGACGTAGCCGAAGTCCCAGGACCATTGCTTGCCGCGGACGTCGATGATCACGTCGGGATTGGGGTCCCGGGTGTCGATGGCCCGCTGCTCCCGGTCGGTAAAGATAAAGAGGACGCCCACGATCATGAGCGGCACGGACAGGTAGAAGACTTCCAGCGGCAGGTTGTAGCTCATCTGCACCGGGAACCCCACCGTGTTCTTCCGGCGCCGGTAGGCAACGATCACCCAGATCATCAGGCCCCAGGTGATGATCCCGATGATGACCGCCGCGATCCAGGAATTAACCCACAGGTCGGTGATCAGGGGAGTGTTGTCCGTCGTGTCCCGCTCGCCGGGAAGGAAGCCGCGCTGGACTTCGGCACTGCAGGACGTCAGTGCCGCCAGGACCCCGAGGCCCGTGAGCAAGGCGGTAACCCGCCGTCGTACATGCTTCTTCAAGGGTTTGGCGCCCACCATGCTCCCTCCGGAGTGCCTCCAGAGGCCCAACTGCTTGAGCCCGCCGCTCCAGCCCCTGGCCGGACGGTTGTGTGCCAACAGTAACGCGGGGAGGATGCTATGGGAAGAGGCCGGAGCCCGGCCGTGGAGAGCAGGGACAGCAAATGGTTTTCGGGCAGGAAGGGCAGCCATGAAGGTGGCGTTGGGCCAGTTCAGCGCAGGTACGGACCCTGCTGAAAATACGACGGCGGCGGGCTTGCTGATCAAGTCGGCTGCAGGGGCGGGGGCGGAGCTGGTGGTGCTCCCCGAGTCCAGCCTCTTTGCCACCAGCGGGGGTGCAGGCGCGGTAGCCGCCGTTGCGGAGGACCTGGACGGGCCGTTCGTCTCTGCCATCGCAACCCAGGCCAAGCGGCACGGGATCGCGGTGGTGGTGGGAACGTACGAAAAGGGGCCGGGGCGGCTTCCGTATAACACCCTGGTGGCCATGGACAGCAGTGGCGATCTCCTCGGGTGCTACCGAAAGGTCCACCTCTACGATGCCTTCGGCTACCGGGAAAGCGATGGAATTTCGGCGGGCAACCCCGAGGAGCCGCTGGTGTTCCGGCTGGGAGGCTTCCGGTTCGGCGCGTTCACCTGTTACGACCTTCGTTTTCCGGAAAGCGCCCGTTCGGCCGTGGATGGCGGTGCGGACGTCCTGCTGGTTCCGGCCATGTGGATCCGCGGGCCGGGCAAGGAGGACCACTGGACCACCCTCCTTAAGGCACGGGCCATCGAGAACACGGCCTACGTCCTGGCCGCCAACCAGGCAGGACCGCTGGCCACCGGGTACTCCATGGCGGTGGACCCGGCGGGGGTGGTCATTGCCAACGCAGGTGAGGAGCCGGGGCTGGTGATGGCGGACCTCAGCGGGGACCGGCTGGAGCAGGTGCGCAGCCGGGTGCCGGTGCTGGCGAACCGGCGCTACGCCGTCGTGCCCCGCCCTAAACCCCTGCCCTGACAGTGGGAGTGAACCGCAGGGTATAGGGGTTGAGCTCTCCCGGCATGGGCCGGCCGGGGGACAGCCGGTGGCCGTCCTGGAAGGTGAACGCTGTGTCCTTCAGCAGGCAGGACAGCAGGGTGCTGGTGAGCAGCAGGGTCAGCTGGCGGCCGGGGCAGCTGACCGGTCCGGCGCTGAAGGGGACCACGCCCCAGTCCTCCTGGTCGTCATCGCGGAGCCAGAGGGCCGGATCGAACCTGTCTGCCTGCGGGAGCCGCTGATGGTTCCGGTGGAAGAACGGGACGAAAATCAGGACCCCGCACTTCGCGGGCATGGTTCCGGTGTCCCAGCTGACCTCACGCGTGGTCTGCCGCAAAATCATTGGCGTGGTGGGCCACAGCCGCACGGACTCGAGCACCGTGGCCCGCAGGAAGGGGAGGTGCCTGCCTCCGGTGCTGTCGTTGGTGATTTCCTCCGAAGCCAACAGTGCCTGGTTGGGATGCGTTGCCAGCAGGGCCAGGGCGCGGATCGCCGCCATCCCCGATGTCTCCAACGCGAACAGCCACTGCGGCACCTGGTCTTGTGGCGCAGCCGCATCAGGCTCCGGCCTGCTGCCCATGACAGATGCCAGGCTGCCGGGCTCGGCGGTGTCTATCCGTTCCTGGACGCGCCGCAGGAACTCGTCCCGGACCCCCCTGCGCCGCGGCTTCAGCACAGACCAGTTGGCATCCTTGCGCAGCCTGGTCAGCATCTTCGTCAGCTCCTGGTCGTCACGTGCGGAGTCACCAAAGGCGATGCGCCGGACGCCACGCTGCCAGCACCGGCTGAACACGTCCCAGTCCAGGACGCCCTTGGCTTGGGCCGCGGCCAGCATGGCGTCCGCCTCCTCCCGGACCACCGGCAGGAGGGTGTCAGCGAACCGGTGCACCGGGCTGGAGGTGTCCAGGGCCTGCTCGTGCAGCGCCCGGCGGACCGTCCGCTCGGCGCGGGTGGAGGCCAGGACGTTGCGCGGCTCGAAGTGGGCCAGGGCGCCGCGCTTTTCGCTGCTTGCCGGCGAGAAGGGATCGGGAGACTGGGTCAGGACGGCATGCAGGTGCCCGGGACGCAGGATTAAGGCCTGGTTCCGGACGGGCAGCCGGAGGAGCAGGGGGCCCTCCGGATACTTCCGGTCCAGCTCCTGCATCCGCCGGACCGCCCGCTCGTCCAGCTTCAGCCGCTCGGCCAAGGCCTCAGCGCGGGGCCGGCGGAGCAGGGGACCTTTTGCCGCCGTCGGAATGAAAACGTCCAGGAGGAAGCCGGCGGTGTCACGGACGCTGGCCTTGGGAAGGGAAGTCATGGATGCCTGCCTCGGCTGGTGGGGGACGGTTAACAATCCCGTACCCGTTCTGGGCAGCCGTAGTCGGGGGGAGCAGGGCGGGTGCGGGACCACTCATGGGGCGTAGGCTGGAAGGGCCGCACGGTTTCGGGCGGTGACGGTCCCGGCTTTTGGCTCGTGGGGGCGGCCCGCGCAGGGCATGACCAGGAAGCCTGCCATGGCTGAAAACATAACTGCGGAATCAATCCGCGTACATCTGGACGATCTGGTGCTCAGCAGCTCCCACGTGGAGGAGTTCCTCCACGAACTTGCGGTGGCTGCTGCCGCCGACCTGTCGTCCTCCGCGCAGGACGTCTCATGCTCGGTCACGGTAGTGCGGCGCAAGAAGGCTGCGACGGCGGGCAGCAGCGATGCGCGTGCCCTCGCCATGGATGAGCTCCAGTACGCCTTCCTGGACGGGCCTTGCCTGTCAAGCCTCCGGGAGAACGCCACAGTCCACGTCCCGGACCTGGAGACCGAACACCGGTGGCCGGAGTATGTGGCCGCCGTGAACCACAACGTGCTCGGGTCCATGCTGGCAGTGCCGTTCCGTGGAGGCGGGGAATTCCAGGCGGCCCTGAATGTCTATTCGGCACGCAGACACGCGTTCTCCGGTGAAGCGATCGGCCGGGCGGAGAGCTTTGCCGTCCAGGGAAGCTCGTCGCTGAGGCTTGCGCTCCGCATCGCCCAGCTGACCGATGCCCGGGACGACCTCGCCGCAGCCATGGTGTCGCGCACCACCATTAACCTGGCCGCCGGCGCCATCATGGCCCAGAACCGCTGCAGCCAGGAAACAGCGATGGCCATCCTCAAGCGGGCCTCCAGCACGCGCAACATCAAGCTCCGCGACCTTGCCGCCTCGGTCATCGCCTCGGTGACGGACAACCCCACGGTCACCACCCACTTCGACGTGTGACGCGAAGGGATGATTACGACGGCGGCGCGTCCCGCCGTCGTACTTCGCCTGAAGGGACGTCGTCCGGCTCGGCGCCGACAATCTGGTCCGCGTACGGTGCGTACTTCGGCGGGGTCTCCGCGATCATCTCATTGCAGGCAAGGGCCAGCAGATCCCGCTGGGTGACGGGCAGGGAAATGAGGCCCTGCAGGTAGGCGTGGACCTCATATTCGCCGGCGCTGCCGCTCATGCTGAAATACCGCAGCCACAACTCGCCCACAGTGATGTCAGCCGCGGACAGGGCGTCCTTGAGCTGGCTGCGCTGTTCCGGCTCATGTGGATCGAAACCCACGGCTGCACCCCCTACCGTTCCGCAGGCGGCACCCTGGTGACCAGCTGTTCGCTGACCTCAACCAAGGTGGCACCTGCCGCCCGCGCGTTTTGGATCAATTCCTGCATCGCCTGGTCGTGGCTAACGCCGTGCCGTTCCATCAGCATGCCGCAGGCGCGGTTGATGAGGTCCCGGCTGGACACGGTGGCCTTGAGGCTTTCCGTCATCTTCAGCGGTGCCTCGCTGCCCTGGATGTGCGCCAGGAGGGTGGCGGCCGTGCCGGCGAACAGGCTCAGCACCCGGCCGGTGGACTCGTCATACTGTCCCGGCAGGGCGGAGTAGATCTTCAGCGCGCCCAGCGCTTCCTTCCCCGCCATGAGTGGCGTGCTCACCACCGAGCGGACCGGCATCCCGAGGACCGCGTCCCGCCAACGCGGCCAACGCTCGTCCGTGTGGACGTCGTCAATAATGACCACTTCCTCGGAAGCCCATGCCGTGAGGCACGGACCCTCGCCCAGCGAGTACTGGATGGCGTCCGCCTGCTCCACCATGGCGTCCGTGGAGGCGCTGCTGGTGCGCTTTCCCCCGGCATCCAGCAGCGAAACCCCGGTTCCCGGATTGCCGGGCATGGATTCCTTGATGGCCCTGGCCAGGAGGGAAACAGCACGGTCCACCTTCTCCTCCGTGAGCAGCAGTCCCCGGATGCGCGCGATGGTCGCGGTCAAGTCATCCAGGGGGAGCCTGGTCATTCCAACACCGCGGGGTTCTGGTCCGGGATCTCCATCTGGAAACCGCAGGCGCAGCGCAGCACCCTGGTGGCGAGGTAGACGCTCAGCGTCTCGGGCATTTGCCTGCTGTTGTAGGTGCCGCGGATGCTGCGCATTTCGGCGCCCGCGGTAGCCATGGGCTCGCCGGAGTGCATGTACTGCCCGTCGTAAACCAGCACGTCCGGGATGTTGCGGGGGCGATAGCGGTCCGGATGGATGGACATCACGCCACCGCCGGGTAGCTGCTGAGGATGTAGTCGGCAGCGGCGGGGCCCGTCATGTGCAGCCGGCTGTTGTGGACATCCACCCCGCACCGGAGCATGCCGGCGCGGAAGGCCTGATCGGGCTTCGGGGTCATCCCGTGCAGCGTTGCCCAGCTGACGTACAGGCCGTAAAGGCAATCAGGCCCCAGCGTGGAATCGCTGGAGGGATCGAAAATGGTTGCTTCTTCTAGGAACTGCTGGAAATGCGATGTCGCCACGGTAGGGATCTTTCGCTTCTGCAAGTGTGCCGCCGTTGGGCTACAGCAGCTGCTCCGACGGCCTGTGCAGAGGTGGCCTGGAGGACGGGCCATGATTCCCGTCACATTTCGAATCTACTCGCGGTGGCAGGGGTTTGTACAGCAGGTGGACGGAGTCGGATGGCGGGAGAGCCTGATGCCGCATGGGCCGAGCCGGGGCAGCAACGGAGCGCCCGGGGGCGTTGCCGCCCGGGCGCTCCGGAGCCTTCAGTCACTTTGTCCTAGGCGTGCGAGTAGGTGAGGCAGTCGGCGTTGTCCCGGCCGGGGCCAACGTGGACTTCGGGTGCGTTGCACATCAGATGGTCGTTGTGGATGCACTCGCTGCGCTGGCAGGCTCCGACGTCGGCGAGGACCTTGGGCAGGCCGCCGTGCAGGCCGGTCTCGATGAACGTGGCGCAGTGGGCGTGGTTTTCGGCGCCGCCGACGGTGATGGCGGCGGCGTTGCAGTTCGTATGGTCGTTAAAGGAACAGTTCGTTACGCTGCAGTCCGCGACGTGCGTTGTCATTGGAAAGTCCTCCTTGGCCGGCCACCCCGGACGGGCGACTCCGTGGGTCTACCGTAAGCCCGCACGGCCCATTCAAAAAGACCCAATAATGTGCGCTAATTCCCGGTATTTCCGGGCCGGCGCACCGGCGAGTGCCGGCGCGTCGCCGGGAAACTCTTCCCCCGGTTTTATAAGCGTGCTTATTATGTTGTTCACTTCGGCGGCAAGCAGAGCCCGTCAGCGGATCCTCATGCGTTGCAAACCGCCGTATTGGGACCAGCTGAAAGGCTTTTGATGCAGATCCTCCAGGCGGAATACCCCGCACCCAACCACGTGCTGGTCCACATCACCGACCCGCACTTTGTCGCAGAGGGGCTGCTGTATGGGGAGATGGATCCGAAGCCGGGGCTGGTACAGGTCCTGGACGCCATCGAGGGAACCATGATGGAACCTGAAGCCATCATCGTCTCCGGGGATCTCACGGATAAAGGCAAGGCCGAGGCGTACCGGCAGCTGAAGACCGTCTGCGACGCCTATGCCGCACGGATTGGTACACGGATCATCTGGGCCATGGGTAACCACGATGATCGCACCAACTTCCAGCGCATCATGCTGGACGAGGAGCCGCGGCCCGGGCCGGTGGACCGCCAGTATGACCTGGGCGGCCTCCGGGTGCTGGTGCTGGATTCCTCCATCCCGGGCTTCCACCACGGCGAGATCGATGAGGACCAGCTGCGCTGGCTGGCGAAGGAGCTGGAAGCGCCGGCCGACGACGGCACCCTCCTGGTGCTCCACCACCCGCCGGTGCCCCCGGTACAGGACCTCGCGGTGCTGTCCGAGCTGCGGAACCAGACGGGCCTGGCGCAGGTCCTCGAGGGCAGTGACGTGATCGGTATCCTCTCCGGCCACACGCACTGCTCCCTCTTTTCGACGTTCGCCAACATTCCTGTGTCCGTGGCCGCATCCACCAGCTACACCCAGGACCTCGCGATTCCCGCGGGGGCGATGCAGGGCCGGGATGGTGCGCGGTCCTTCAACCTGGTGCGCATCCACGGCCGCACCCCGGTCACGGCAGTGGTTCCGGTGGGCAAGTACCGGAGTTTCGGCACGCCGATATCGGCCGAAGAAACACGGCGCCGGCTTGAGGAAGCGGCCATCACCATTCCGCCGTACCAACCCATCAACTGAAGCCGTACCCACCCATCGACTGAAAGGGCAGTGCCGTGTATGAACCCCTGAGTGAGGCTTTGAATGAGCCTTTGAACCCGGTGGATGACATCAATCTGCGGCTGGCCGTGGCTGCGGCGGACATCGCCGAGCTGCGGGCGGAGGTGGCCCGGCTGGACCGGGCCCTGGAGGAATCGCGGCGGCTGAACAAGAGAGCCTCGGAGGTGCTGGAACTGGTATACGAGCACCTGGCGAACGACCCGCAACCCGCCCCGCAGCGGGCCTGGCCGCGCGCCACGGTAACCGGGCCCACCGCCTGACGTTCCACGCTCCGCCGGATGGGGGAGTCCGCCCTCTGTACCAAGTCCCGCAATCCCGGTACCGTGAAAGAAGTAAGTGTACTTACTAAGTCCTGACCGTTGCTGATCAAGGGGGAAGGAGGAGAAAAGGCATGACCCACATACGGTCCATGATTGACACGTATCCCAAGGACCTCGGTGACATCGACGTGACCAGGCTTGCCGAGTGCATCAGCGCCTGCTTTGAGTGCGCCCAGACGTGCACCGCCTGCGCTGACGCCTGCCTGGCCGAGGACATGGTGGCGGACCTTGCCACGTGCATCCGCACCGACCTGGACTGCGCGGATATCTGCGCCGCCACGGGAATGGTGCTGTCCCGGCGCACCGGTTACAACCCTGCCACCACCCGCGCCCTGCTGGAGGCCTGCCGCACGGCCTGCCGGGCCTGCGCGGACGAATGCGAACGGCACGCCGACATGCATGACCACTGCCAGGTCTGCGCCGAAGCGTGCCGGCGCTGCGAACAGGCCTGCGCTGACTTGCTCACCTCACTAGCCTAAGGAGCCCGGACAATGAATGACGCATCCCGGAACGATGTTCCCCAGCACAAGGACCTGCCCCTTCCCGACTACGACCACCTGCCCGTAGGGACACTCCCCACCCGCATCTCCGGACTGGAGGAAGCGGACGTGGCGCAGCTGGTCAGCTACGAGAAGGCGCACGGCAACCGGCTGCCCATCCTGCAGATCCTCGAGAAGAGGCTTCAGGATCTTCAGGGCGGTGCCGTTCCCAGCGGCCCCCGGACCCCCGGCACACCCGAGGTGAACACCGGCCAGCCGGTGTCCCCGCAAAGCCCGTCAGTGCCTGGACCACCGGTCAACCCGCCGTCGCAGGGGGTGCCCACCAACCCTTCCCAGCCGCGGTGATGCCGCAATGAACCGGCTGGAATAGCGGGAGGGGCGGGTATGGACAGGCAGGAGTACGACGGCGGCGCGCGCTTGCATGCCTACCTCCGCTCCCATCACAGCAGCATTGAGAAGCAGCTGGCAGAGTGGGTGCGCGTTCCGGGCATCCTGGGTGTGCCGGAGCACCAGCGGGACCTGCTCCGCTCCGCGAACTGGCTCGCTGCCGCCTTCCGTGAGGCGGGCTTCCCCGTGGTTGACGTGCAGCCCACGGGGGAGTCTCACGCGGTCTGCGCGGAGTGGTGTGAGGCGCCGGGAGCTCCCACCGTCCTGGTCTACAGCCACCACGATGTCCGCGCGGTCAACCCGGACAACTGGGAGCAGACCTCGCCGTTCGAACCGGTGGTCCGCGAAGGCAGGCTCTACGGGCGGGGAAGCTCGGACGCCAAGGCCCAGGTCCTGGCGCACCTTTGGGGCATCCGCGCCCACCTGCACCAACGCTCTCTCACCTTTGACCGCCAAAACCCGCACGCTCTCTCACGTTTGGACGCCACAAACCAAACGCTCCTGCACTCCACTTCCCCTGCACAGGCACACCCCGCCCAGCCCGCGCCCGCCGTCAACCTCAAGTTCATCGTCGAGGGCGAGGAGGAAGGCGGCTCCCCGCATCTCGCGGCACTCCTGGAGGAACAGACGGAAAGGTTCCAGGCCGACGTCGTACTTTTCTCCGACACCCTCCTCTGGCACGAAGACCACCCCGCGCTGTGTGTAGGTTTGCGCGGCATGCTTAGCGCCAGCCTGGAGGTGTTCGGGCCGGAGCGCGACGTCCACAGCGGGGCTGTTTCCGGCAACGCCCCCAACCCGGCCTTCGAGCTGGCCAGGCTCCTGGCGCTCCTGCATGACGCGGACGGCAGGATCGCCATTCCGGGGTTTTACGACGACGTCGAGCCGCTTCCGGAGGACCTTCGGCAGGCGCTCGCGGAGCTTCCCTACAGCGACGAGGACTGGCTGAAGCGGTCCGAAAGCGGCGCCATTACTGGCGAGAAGGGGTACACGCCGCTGGAGCGGCTGTGGCTGCGTCCCGCCGTCGAAGTCACCTCGATCATCGCCGGCGATCCCATCGGTGTGTCGCGTGCCGCGGTGCCGGCCGTGGCGTCGGCGGACCTGAGCTTCCGGACCGTGCCCGGCCAGCGGGTGGAGAAGGTGGCTGACCAGCTGCGGCAGTGGGTGGAAAACACCATCGGGGACGCTTTCGGGCACACGCTGACGCCGGACCTGGAAACGGCGCAGGAGCCGTACCGCACTCCGGACCACCCCGCCGTCGCCGCACTGGAGCGGGCCATGGCCGTGGGGTTCCACAGCGGCAAGGTGGGGCGGATGGGGAACGCCGGCGGGGGACCGGCCGAACTGCTCGGCCGCATGCTGCAGGCGCCGGTGCTGTTCTTCGGCACCGGGCTTGTGGAGGACCACTGGCACGACAGCGATGAGAGCGTCAGCCTGGAGGTCCTGATGAACGGCGCCGTGACGCAGGCCTGCTTCTGGGATGAGCTTGCAAAGATGCAACGAGCAAAGGACGACGGCGATGGACACCTCAGGCAATGACCGCACCGTTCGCGACGGTACAGGGAGCGCCGGTGCGGTCAATGGCGGTACCGGCGGTACCGGCGGTGCCGGACGGGTGCGGACGTTCGGGATAGAGGAGGAGCTGCTCCTGGTGGACCCCGGCAAGGGGGAGCCCGTGCCCATGGCCGGCGCGCTCCTGGACCTGTACGTGCGTCCGATGGAATCGAGTTCCGGGCCGGTCCTCACCGCGGAGTTCCAGCAGGAAATGATCGAGGTGGTCACCCCGCCGCATTCCACCATGGACTCGCTGGAGGCGGACATCATCGCCGGCCGGGCCATCGCGGACAGGGCAGCGCAGGACGTCGGGGTGCGGGTGGCCGCCCTGGCCACATCACCGCTGCCCTGTGACCCGCACCCGGTACGGCTCCGGCGCTTTGCCGCCATGGCCGAGGAGTACGGGCTGACCGCCAGGGAACAGCTCACCTGCGGTTGCCACATCCACGTCTCGGTTGACTCGCCGGAGGAAGGCGTGGCCGTCCTGGACCGGATCCGGATCTGGCTGCCGGTGCTGACCGCGCTGAGCGCCAACTCCCCGTTCTGGCACGGCGAGGACACCGGGTACGCCAGCTACCGCTCGCAGGTCTGGAACCGGTGGCCGTCCGCCGGCCCGCTGGAAATCCTCGGCTCAGCCGACGCCTACCACCAGCTGGTGCATGAGATGGTGAGCACCGGCGTCGCGCTGGATGAGGGAATGGTCTACTTCGACGCCCGGCTCTCGCGGCACTATCCCACGGTGGAAATCCGCATCGCGGACGTGTGCCTGCGGCCCCAGAACACCGTGCTCCTGGCCGGCATCGCCCGCGGGCTGGTGGAGACCGCCGCGCGGGAGTGGCGGGAAGGCAAAGAGCCTGTCGGCGCGCCGTCGGCTCTGATCCGGCTGGCGGGCTGGAAGGCCAGCCGCTGGGGACTGCGCGGGGAACTGCTGGACCCGCACACTCACCGCCCGGTGCCGGCGCTCGCCGTCGTCAATTCCCTGCTGAACCATATTCATGGGGCGCTGGAGGACAGCGGTGACCTGCAACGGGTGGAGGAGCTGGTGGACGATCTGCTGCTGACCGGTACGGGCGCAGTCCGGCAACTGGAGGTGCTGCACCGCACCGGTGACCTGGAGGACGTGGTGAACGACGCCGCCGACTGCACCGTGGGACTCCCCGCTGAAGGAAGCTGAACTGCACCAGCAACGCGGGGTCACTAAACGCCCAAAAACCGCCGCTCTTTGGGCCAGGAGTGACCCCGCGTTGGTCCTGTCTACGGTGAGTCTTACCGAGGGATCCCCCCCATCTCGCGAAGGGGGAGTGCGCCGTATTGACAGCGCCTATGCCCGGGCGCACGCTGATAGCGCTAGTTGCAGCGTTGGCGGGCGTTCAAGGCCTCGGTAGGCCGGCCAACCCATCCCTCCTGGAGATGTCTCAGCGCCCCGGACGAACAGTTGCAATCCCTCCCTGTCAGGAGAATGAAAATGGCCGGCGTTACTGTCAGAACCCTTGAAGCGAAGTCCTTCGACCAGCCCGATGAAAAACGGCGCCCGCCGAAGACCGAGGTGGACGTGGTCAACATCGGTGACACAACCCTGGGCAGGTTCACCTTCCAGCCGGGATGGAAGTGGTCCGAAACGGTCAAGACCGTGGTCCAAACGGACAGCTGCCAGGTCAACCACGTGGGAATCTGCGCCGCCGGGACCCTGACGGTCCAGATGGAGGATGGAGCCCGGACCACCATAACCCCCGGCAACGCGTACACCATTCCGGCCGGCCACGACGCCTGGGTGGAAGGCGACGAGACGTTCGTGGGGTACGAGATCATGAGCGCGGCCACCTTCGCGAAGCCAGCCTAAAATCTAGAACGTGGCGACGGATACCGGTTCCCGGAAGAAGCCCCGGCGCGGGCTGCGCCGGGCCGGTATCGCCGCGCTCATCGTCCTGGGGCTGATCCTGGTGTCCACGGTGGTCAACCTGGTCCTGGAGTCCACGGAGAAATCGGGTACGGCACCGTACGGTGAGCGGGTCGCGGTGAGCGGGGGCAGCCTGAACGTGGTCCGGAACGGGGACCAGGGCCAGCCGATCGTCCTTCTGAGCGGCCTGGGAACTGCGGCCCCCGGCCTCGACTTCGCTCCGCTGGTCCGCGAACTCGGCGGCTTCGACGCCATTGTGGTGGAGGGGTTCGGGTACGGCTACAGCGACCTCGAAGGCCCCGCGCGGTCCAACGAAAACATCAGCACCGAACTTCACGACGTGCTGGCGAAGCTCCAGGTCCGGCCGCCCTATGTCCTGGCAGGGCATTCCATCGCCGGCTTCTACATGCTGGATTACGCCAACCGGTACCCCGCGGAGGTGTCCGCCGTCGTCGGAATTGACGCCACTATTCCCAAGCCCGGGGACGGGCCGGTGGAAGACCCGCAGCCGGGCATCAACGTGGAGCGGGCACTGGCCGTCACCGGTGTGGTCCGCGTGGTTGCGGCGCTCGCCCCAGGCTTCCTTGACCCGGACAGTGACGCCTATACCGCCGAGGAACTGCACCGGATGCGCATGATGATGAGCTGGAACTACGGCAACCCCGCTGTCACCGACGAAACGGCCCGGATTGCGAACAACGCGGCGGCCCTCCGGGGAGTCACGTACCCCGATGACATTCCCGTCCTGGCGTTTGTTGCCGATGAAGGCTCCGATTCAACCGCCACCAAAACCGCAGCGGCCGAGAACCTGCTGAAGAACGTCCGGCGGCACCAGGTTGTTCCTATCGAGGGCGGCCACTACCTGCACTGGACCCAGTCCAAGCGGATGGCGGACGAGATCCGCGCCTTCCTTGCCACACCGCAATAAACCAGCAACGCGGGGTCACTCAATGCCCTCCGCGGGCGGTTTATTGGGCCGGGAGTGACCCCGCGTTGCAGTGTCAGAGAGGTTCCGGACGCACCTTCACCGAGCGCAGGGAGCGGATCAGCGCGACGGCGGTGATGGAGCCCGCCGCCATGATGGACGCCAGCACCACCACCTGGAACCGGCCCGCCTCCAGCGGTGAGGCACCGCCGAAGATCGCACCCACGAACGCGCCAGGCAGGGTGACCAGGCCGGTGGTTTTGGTCTGGTCGATCGATGGGATCAGGGCCGCATGGACGGAGAAGCGGGCCTGGGTGAGGGTTGCGCGGCTCGGCTGCGCACCCAGCGCCAGCCAGCCTTCAACCTCGCTCCACTGGTCCCGCACAGCTTCGAAGAACCGGCGCCCGGCCAGCACGGCGATGCTCATGCAGTTGCCGATCACAATGCCGCCCACCGCCAGCACATACCGCGGCGTGAATTCGATCGCCCCGGTGCCGAACACCACGGCCAGGGTCACCAGGATGCCCAGCGCCATGGTTGCGGCCACCGCCGCGAACCGCCGCCAGGACCACGTGAGCCGGCGGGTTGCCGTCGCCACGGCCACCGTGAACATGACCAGCAGCGCCACCGCCACCCACAGCGGATCGTTGATGATGCCGCCCAGCACCAGGCTGATCAGGGCCAGCTGGGCAGCGCCGCGGAGGATGGCAACGGCCGGGGCAACGAACGACGGCGTCCGCGAGCCCCAGAGCACAGCCACCGTGAGTGCCACCAGGATGGCGAGGGCCACGAGGGTGGGCACCAGGGCGGCAAGGTCAGGCATCCTGCCAGCTTAACGGTGCCAACTGACCCGCACGAACCGGGGGTTGAGCCCGTCGAAACCCCGACAGGTTCAACCCCCGGATCACGATCATCCACCGCCTCTTCCGCACCCGATGCACCGCTTGTAAGATGTGGACCGGAGAGCCGGGAAGCCTGGTCGGCCCGTATGCGGAAACGCTTGCGGCATGCCCCTGGCAGCCGCCTTGGGTGTGATAGCTGCGACCAAGGAACCGGCCATGACCACAGATGCAACTCCCGTCATCTCCACCAGCCAGCTTGTAAAGAACTTTGGGCGGACAAGAGCCCTCGCGGGCCTGAACCTGTCCGTCAGGTCCGGAGAGGTCCACGGTTTCCTGGGACCCAACGGGGCAGGGAAGTCCACCACCCTCCGAATCCTCCTGGGCCTGATCCGGCCAACCTCCGGAACGGCCCGGGTGTTCGACATCGATCCATGGGCTGAACCGGTGCGGGCACACCGGGATGTTGCCTATGTCCCAGGGGATGTGACGCTCTGGCCCAACCTGACCGGCGGCGAGGTCATTGACCTGCTCGCCGGGCTGCGCGGCGGTGCGGATGAAAGCCTGCGCCGGCAGCTGATCGACGAGTTCGATTTCGATCCCCGGAAAAAGGCCCGGACCTACTCGAGGGGCAACCGGCAGAAGGCCGCCCTCATCGCGGCTTTTTCCCGCCCGGCCAGGCTCTACCTGCTGGATGAACCGAGCTCGGGCCTGGACCCGGTCATGGACGCGGTGTTCCGCAGGCACGTCCGCCGGGTCACCGCGGACGGGGCCACGGTGCTGCTGTCCAGCCACATCCTGGCCGAGGTGGAACAACTGTGTAGCAGGGTGACCATCATCCGGTCCGGGGTGGCCGTGGAATCCGGGACCCTGGCCGAACTTCGGCACCTCACCCGCACCCGCTTCCGGGTCACGTCGCCGGCATCGCCTGAGCTGCTGTCCACGTGGCGGGGCATCCACGACCTCCGCGTTGACGGGACAGCCTTGGAGTTCGACGCCGATGCGGCCGACCTGGGCCATGTCCTGGAGGCCTTGGCTACAGCAGGCATCACGGGCATCACAGCGGCGCCGCCTTCCCTCGAGGAGCTGTTCATGCGCCACTACGGCGGCACGGCTGCTCCCGGACGGGGGAGCCAAAAAGACCAGAAGAGCCAGGTGCTGTGATGCGCGCCGTTTTTCGGCTTGCCCTGCTCCAGGCCCGCAGGGACCGCGGGACGCTGGCTGCCTGGATCCTGGGCATCGCCGGCCTGGGATACGCGGCAGCCACCGCCGTCACCACGCAGTTCGGGGAGGACAACGAGCGGGCAGCCCTGATTTCCGTGGCCGCGGCAAGCCCGGCCTTCCTGTTCCTCCGGGGGCTCCCGGACGGCATCAGTTCCGGAGCGGTCACCTTCTTCCAGGGCTATTCCTTTACGGCCGTCCTGGCGGGGTTGATGAGTGCCTTTCTGGTGGTCCGGCATACGCGCGGGGACGAGGACCAGGGCCGGTTCGAGCTGGTCGGCTCTACGCAGGTCACCCGGGTGTCTTCCCTGTATGCCACCCTGCTTCTCGGCACCTGCGCAAACGTCGTCCTTGCCCTGGCCGTTGCCGCCGGATTCATCGGCGCAGGACTCCCGGTGGAAGGATCGTTCCTGGCAGGCGCAGCCGTTGGCGCCGTGGGCCTGTTCTTCATGGCGGCCGCCGCGCTGGTGGCACAGCTCATGCCGTCCGCGCGGAGCGCCAACGGTACGGCGTCGGCGCTGGTGGGTGCCGCCTACCTGGTCCGCGGTGCCGGTGACGCGCTGGGGACTGCGGACCAATCGCTGCTGCATGTCACCGCAGCCTGGCCCTCCCTGTTGTCACCCATTGGCTGGGGACAGCGCATCCGGCCCTTCACGGAGGCGGACATGCTGCCGTTGCTGGTGATCGGCGCCGGGACAGCAGTCCTGGCAGGGGTGGCCGTGGCGCTCCGCAAGAGCAGGGACTTGGGGGCCAGCTATATCGCCGCGAACGAGGCGGGCCCGGGCAGGGCGGGCGCCGGCCTGGCGTCGATGCTGGGCTTGGCATGGCGCCTCCAGAGTGGAGGCCTGGCCAGTTGGTGCATCATCTCCGCCGCGCTGGGGGCCGTGGCCGGCGGACTTGGCCCGGTGGTACGCGACGCACTGGAAGGAAACCCGTCCGTGGCGGAGCTGATGAGCCGCATCGTTCCCGGTGACGCGGGCCTCGTCGACTTGTTTACCACGGCCATGCTGGGCATCAGCGGGGTCCTGGCAGCTGCCGCGGGGATCGAGGCGGTGCTGCGGCTGCGGGCGGAAGAAGCGGCAGGGCGCGCTGAACTGCTCCTGGCCGTGCCGGCGTCGCGCCTTCGCTGGCTGGGGGGAACGCTGGCCGTCGCAGCAATCACGACGACGGCGGTCGCGGCCTCCGCGGGGGCATCGGCGGCCGTCGTGCTTGCCTTGTCGCAGGCGGGTGGCAGCAGTCCGGGCACCGTGCTGGCAGCCGCACTGGCTCACATCCCGGCGGCACTCGTCTTTCCCGCCGTGACCGCGCTGGTGTTCGCCCTGGCATCCAGGTGGAGCAGCGCCGTCGGCTGGGGTGCGTTGGCTGCTGCCCTGGTCCTGGGACAGTTCGGGGAGCTGCTGGGCCTGCCAACCTGGCTGCAGGACCTCAGTCCGTTCCGGCACTCTTCGGCCATGCCCGTTGAGGCCTTCCACCCGGAGGGCGCCCTCCTGATGGCCGCCGTCGCGATCACCGCGGCGGCAGCAGCCGCCCGCCTGGTGCGGGAACGGGACCTGGCGGCTTAAGGGTGGTTGGGCCTGCCGAATTGACGGTGGTTGAGCTTGTCGAAACCCGGGGCTTCGACAAGCTCAACCACCGGTAAGGCCTCCTTAGGCCATGGTGCTGAAACCCTCGGCCAGGTTCTTGGGGCCCTGGACGATGATCTGGTCGTCGTCGTAGAGGACGGTCTGCGCCGTGGTGTGGGTCCAGACAGTCCCCGGCCGCTTCACCGCCACGATCGTGATGCCGTATTTGTCCCGCAGCCCGAGCACCCCCAGCGGCCGGTCCCGTGCTTCGGTGGGCGGCTGGGTGCGGATCATCACGAAGTCATCCTCGAACTCCACGTAGTCCAGGATCGATCCGCGCACCAGGTGCGCCACCCGCTTGCCCATGTCGTGCTCGGGCCGGATGACGTTCTCGACGCCCAGCTGGCCCAGGATCTCGGCGTGCGGTTCGCTGATGGCCTTGGCCCAGATCTGCGGGTGCTTGAAGGTCAGCAGCCGCGAGGTGGTCAGGATGCTGGCCTCAAGGTCGGTGCCGATGCCCACCACAACCCGGTCGAACTCGTGGACGGAGAGCTGCCGCAGGACCTCCTCCTTCGTGGAGTCGGCCCGGACAACGTGGGTGAGCAGGCCGTTGTAGGACTGCACGATGTCCTCGTTGCTGTCGATGCCCAGCACGTCTGTACCCTGGGCTTCGAGCTCAAGTGCAAGGGCGCCGCCGAAGCGGCCCAGGCCGATCACGGCCACGGAGTCCGTTTGAGCCACGCGCCCGGCTTTGCGGGAGAACAAGTCCTTAGCCAATGAGGGGCCTTTCCTTCGGGTATTCGTACATGATCGGTCGGCCGCGGACGGCGAGTGCGGTGCCAAGTGTGACAGGGCCGAGGCGGCCGATGAACATCAGCAGGATCAGGACCACCTGCCCGGCCGGCGGCATCCCGGCCGTGATGCCGGTGGACAGGCCCACCGTGGCAAAGGCCGAGACCACTTCGAAGAGGATCCGCTCCTGCCCGAAATCGGTGATCAGCATGAGGAACATCGTGGACACCACGATCAGCGCGATGGCCAGGAGCACCACGGTGATGGCCTGCCGGTGCACGGCCCGGGAAAGCCGCTTGCCGAAAATATTCACCGCGGTGCCGCCGCGCAGTTCGGTGGCCAGGATGAAGAACAGGACGGCGAAGGTGGTGATCTTCAGGCCACCGGCGGTTCCCGCGGGACCGCCGCCGATAAACATCAGGATGTCCATCCCCATCCAGGACACGGGATGCATCTGCGCGATGTCGATGCTGTTGAACCCGGCCGTGCGGGTGATGACGGACTGGAAGAACCCGCCCAGGATGCGGTCGCCGGGCGGGAGCCCGCCCAGGGTGGCGGGATTGGTCCACTCGGCGGCGGTGAGGAAGGCCGTGCCGCCGGCGAGCAGCACGGCGCTGCCCACCAGGACCAGTTTGGTGTTCATGCTCCAGAAGACGGGCCGGTACTGGCGCCGCAGCTCGAACAGGACCGGGAAACCGAGCCCGCCCAGGATTACGCCGGCAGCAATGGGAAGGCAGATCCAAGGATCGCTCACGAAGCCCATGAGGTTGTCCGAGTACAGCGCGAAGCCGGCGTTGTTGAACGCGGAAATGGAATGGAAGACCCCGTGCCAGGCCGCTTCCCAGGGCTGGTAGCCGTAGCCCAGCATAAAGCGCAGCATCAGGATCAGGGCCAGTGCGGTTTCAACGATGACCGTAATGAGGAAAACGCCCAGCAGGACGCGGCGCACGTCGCCAAAGCCGTGGCTTTTGGTTTCGGCGGCGGCCAGCATCCGGGAGCGCAGGCCCAGCCGGCGGGCCATCAGCACGCCCAGGAGGGTACCGAAGGACATGACGCCGAACCCGCCCACCTGGATCAGCGCCAGGATAACGGCGTGCCCGAATCCGCTCCAGAACACGGGGGTGTCCACGGTGGTCAGCCCGGTGACGCAGACGGCGGACGTTGCCGTGAAGAGGGCTTCCAGCAGGGAGGCGCCGCCGTCGCCGGCTTTGGCCACCGGCAGCATGAGCAGGCCGGTGCCCGCGGCGATCGCGAGTGCGAAGCCGAGCGCAATCACCTGGGCGGGATGCCGGGGAACCAGACGCCGGACTAGCCGTTGCAGGGTGGACAGCTGCCGCTCCTGGAAGGCTGCCGCGGACCGGCCGTACCCGGCGAGGACCGTACTTGGCTTTTGTCTCCGGCGGCGCGGGGCAGGGCTTCGCTGGTAAGCCTTCAGGTGCATAGGCGTCACGTTAGCACCACAGCGGACGACGTCGGCGCCACCGTCCGCGCTATGTGGACGGCGGCTGCCGTCCCCGGTGGTTGAGCCTGTCGAAACTACCGGGTTACTGCGGGGCTTCTTCGCCGCTACCGTTTTCGTCCTGCTCGTCATGAGGATCTTGCTTGTGGCGTGCTTCCTGGAGGTGGTGTTCCAGCTTCTCCTCGGCGTCGCGGCGGCGCTGGCCAACGGTGCGCATTTGTTGCGTGGTCGGAGACGTGTGGGCGTGCAGGTGCTGCCCGTGGGTCCCCTCGTTGCCGCTCATGTTGTTGTTCATGAGGAAATCCTTGCACTGCGGGTCTGCGTCAGGAAGACCTGCATTTTTGGCACCCATCCACCGGGATAGCGGCTCCGAACTACTTGCGAGGTTCTGCTGCCGCGCGCTGCCGCGCGGCCCTGGAACCCGGGTCCGTGGGTTCTTAGCAGGAGGTTTACAGATATGAGTGTGCCGAATTGCAGCCGTTTTCTTTTGGAATGCATCACCTGTGACCCGGACAAGCAGCCGGGCCTGCGCGAGGACGAGGTGTACGGGCTGTACCTGAGCTGGTGTTTCCTCAATGGCGAGGAGCCAATTGCCAGCGCTTCACTGTGGATCGCCATGCGCCGGCAAACCCAGGTTGAGCCGTACGTCCGCGGCGGCCAGCTGGTGTGGCCGGGGCTGTCGATGACCGGTCCTGCGGCGCTGGACTACATTTTGTCGAGCCAGCCCAGCTTGGTGTAACCCCAGGCTGCCCGAAGGAAAAGCCATGAAGGCCGGGCTGGATCCGAAGTGTTCGGATCCAGCCCGGCCTTGGTTGTAACGTCCTGTGTTACCGCAGTTCGATGTCCAGCACCTGGAAGTCGTCAGCGGCGTGGCGGCCCACCAGCAGGCGGAACGTGCCCTGCTCAAATTGCCAGCCGCCGTCGTAATGGCCAAAGGACCGTGCCGGGATCCGCACTTCCACGCTTTCCGTACCTCCCGGCGCCAGGTGCGTTCCCGCGTAGCCGGCGAGCCAGCGGACGGGGCGCTCCACGGCGGAGCCGGGGCGGTCCAGGTACACCTGCACCGTTTCACGGCCGGTGCGCTTGCCCGTGTTGAGGACCGGAACGTGCACCACGACGTCCTGGCCGGCAGTCACGTACTGGGGAGCGTGGGCTGTTCCCAGTTCGAAGGTGGTGTAGCCCATGCCGAAGCCGAAAGGGAGGGCAGGGGCGGCGCCGCCGGCAGCTTCCTGCTTGAGCCAGGCCCGGTAGCCAACGTGGATGCCTTCGGAGTAGACCACCTTGCCGTCCACCGGTGTGGTGTTCAGGACCGGAACGTCCTCCAGGGCTGCGGGCCAGGTGGTGGGCAGGCGGCCGCCTGGCTCCTCGACGCCGAGGAGGATGTCCGCGATGGCACGGCCGAATTCCTGGCCGCCGAACCAGCCGAGCAGGACGGCTCCCACCTTGTCGAGCCACGGCATCAGGACCGGTGAGCCGGAGTTGACCACCACGACGGTGCGCGGGTTGACAGCGGCAACGGCTTCGACCAGTTGGTTCTGCAGGCCGGGAAGGTCAAGGTCCTTGCGGTCAAAGCCCTCGGACTCGATCGCGGCGCTGGTTCCCACCACCACGATGGCCACGTCCGCCGCTTTTGCCGCTTCCACTGCCGCGTCAATATCGGCCTGGGGGTCCTCCACGACGGTCTCCTCGCCCAGGAGGATGGCGGTGAACGGGATGACCTGCTGCTTGGGCAGCCCGTAAACGGCTTCGATGCGCACCGTTTCGCCCGCAGCGGTTTTCACGGGGTGGACGGTCTTGGGCGGGTCGAAGAGGGCGGCGCCGAGCACGTCGGTGTCATCCTTGATCTCGCCGTTGAAAACTTCCTCGCCCTGCAGCGACAGGCGGATGTGTCCCACCGTTCCCACGCCCAGGTGATGGATGCCTGCCGTGGGGGCCGTCCAATCAGCTTCCATGCGGATGGCGGCAGCACCCTCCGGGATCCCGACGCCGAACCAGATCAGGTGGGACGCCAGCCGGTCCTCACCGGAGATTTCCGTACCGTCTTCGGACAGGAAGGTCACCCGCAGGCCGGGAACGCCGGAAACGGGGTTGTGCAGGGAGGTGCGCGGGAAAGCCTGCAGGCCTTCGGCTACCTTGGCTCCGCGGGCATAGCTGACGCTGACGCTTTCCGGCAGGGCTTCACGCAGGCCCTCTAGGGGAGAAACAGTGTACTTGGGCATGACGGTGGCACTGCCGCCGCCCTGCGTGCGGGCCTCTTCGGCGTTGTGGCCGCTCACCGCCACACTGGCCAGTGCTGACGGGTCAAGGGGCAGGAGCCCGTCCTTGTTGCGGACCAGGACGGCGCCCCGGACCGCCACTTCACGGGCGACGGCGGCGGCGTCGAGGGCCGGCGGAAGGTCGGCCACAGCGGGGGAGACGCCTTCAAGCGATCCGACACGGGCAGCCAGGCGGAGGATGCGGACGACTTTTTCCAGGATGGCGGCGCGGCTGACGCGTCCATCCTCAACGGCTGCGAGCAGTTTGGGTCCCCAGTGGCCTACCGGGCCGGGCATCTCGAGGTCCTGGTGGGCATTGGCCGCCTCGACGGACCGGACGCCGGTCCAGTCCGAAACGACGACGCCGTCAAAGCCCCACTCGGTGGACAGCGGGGTCTTCAGGAGGTGGTTCTCGCTGGCCGTGGTGCCGTTGATGGAGTTGTAGGAGCTCATGACCAGCCAGGCGCGTGCCTCGGTGATGGCGTCTTCGAAGGCTGCGAGGTAGAGTTCGCGCAGGGGGCGCTCGTCAACTACGGAGTCGGCGGTGAAGCGGTCCGTTTCGGCCTCGTTGGCCAGGTAGTGCTTGGGTGTTGCCCCGACCCTCATGGACTGCACGCCGGCCACGTAGCCGGCGGCCAGGGTTGCGGTGAGCCGGGGGTCTTCGCTCATGCACTCGAAGTGCCTTCCGCCCAAGGGTGAGCGGTGCAGGTTGATGGTGGGGCCAAGTACGGCGTGGACGCCCTTGCGGCGGGCTTCCTGGCCCAGGACCTGGCCGTAGCGGCGTGCGACGTCCACGCTCCACGTGGCGGACAGGGCGGACGACGACGGCAGGGAGACGGAGTCGTGCCGCTCGTCGAAGTCTTCACCACGGACCCCCGAGGGACCGTCCGAGAGGACCACGCGGGAAAGGCCGATGGAAGGAAGGGCGTGCGTTGCCCAGACATCCGCGCCCGTCAGGAGCTGGATCTGCTGTTCAAGGGAAAGGTTTTCGGCTATTTCGCGGATGCGTGTTTCGGCGTCGGGCGAACCGGCGGCCGGGGCGGTTGCGGCAGGGGAGAGGGTGGGGTTCATCTATTTGACTCCTTTGATGCGGGTGACGAGGACGGCGCCGATGATGCCGACGACGGCCCCGCCGATGAAGAGTGCGGGGTAACCGCCGAGCGTGATGACGGGGAATGCGATGGCCGGCACCAGGGACTGGGGCAGTGCCTGGGCGATGTTGAAGACACCAAAGGTTTTCGCGTTCTCGCTCTGGTCCTTGGGCAGCAGATCGGTGATGAGGGCAACGTCCACGGCTCCGAAGCAGCCAAGGCCGAGGCCGGTGATTGCCTGTCCGACCAGGACCTGGTCCGTGGTGGTGCTGGTGGCGATGACGATCAGGCCGAGCATCACGATGATTGCCGAGGCGATGACCATTGCCTTGCGCTTGCCGATGCGGTCGCTGATCCAGCCTCCGGCGAGGCTGGTGAGGACCGTGCCGGCGGAGTTGACCAGGGTTGCCTGGAAGACCAGGGCGGTGACATCCGCTTCGGCCACCTTGAGGTGGTCGATGAAGAAGTAGGGCAGGTACAGCAGGCCTGCGCAGTACCCGATGTACACCAGGAACTTGGTGAACCAGGCCCACCCCAGTCCGGGGTTGGTGCGGGGGTTGAAGTAGAACGAGCCCGCGATCTCCTTCAGGTTCAGCGGGGCAGGCTTCTCGGTCAGGACCCGGTCTTTGAACGTGAAGGCAAAGGCGATGGCCACCACGGTGCCGATGATGCCGGGCACCACTGCCATCTGCAGGGCGTTATCGAACAGCTGTGCAAGGAACGCGGCGGCAACCAGGCCGAGGGGAAGCGTCATGCCAATCAGGCCGGAGAGACGGCCGCGTTCGGTGGGGCCGGCCTGGTCAGGAAGCGTGGCAACCAGGGCAGAAAGGGCGGCATTGAAGCTGAGCTGCGTAAACAGCCAGGCAACCAGCACGCCGACTACGTCGGTGGCCGAACCCAGGAAAAAGAGGGACACGAGCCCGACCAGGGAACCGCCAACAATCCAGGGCTTGCGCATACCGAACCGGGATGTGGTGCGGTCGCTCAGCCTCCCGAAGAACGGGTTGGCCAGCAGCGCTGCCAGGGCGCCGACGCCGGCAACCAGGCTCAGGGCTCCTGCCCGGGTTTCCGGGGTGGTGATCTCGGAAACCTTGATGGCCAGCACCACAAGCGCCGGAGCCAGCACAGCCATCCAGAGCCCGGCGCTGGCGATGGGCATGCCGATGACGTAGGCGCGGGGTGCCTTGACTGGTGAAGGGGCGCCGGTTCCGGCGGCGGTGACTCCTGTGCTGCTGCCCAAGGCACCGCTGGCCGGAGATGCAGCGGGATCTTGGGAAATGGTCTTCTCGGCCACATTGCCTCCTGATGAAAGCGACCCTCCGTTGGGCCGTGAAAAGGATCATATACACAAAAACCAAGTAAGACTAGGTTTTCAGGAGGGGCGCTTGAAATAAACTGTCGTGATGCCGACATCAAAGCCGCGTGGCCAGTACGCCAAAGGAGCGGAGCGCCGGGAGCAAATCATCCAGACAGCAACGGATGTCTTCGCCACTGAGGGCTTTGAGGGTGCGGCGCTGAAACGGGTGGCCGAGCTCGTAGGGGTGAAGGAAGCCACCCTGTTCCACTACTTCAGGGGCAAGCAGGAGCTGCTGACTGCCGTCCTGTCCGAGCGGGACCGACGGGTCCTCAGTACTGCCGATGACGCCAAGACAGGACTGAGGCTGCTCGCGCCCGTCGCGGAACGGAACCGCAACGAGCCTGGACTCACCACGCTTTACGCCGTGGCCTCAGCGACGGCCAGCGATCCCGGGCACGACTCACACCCGTATTTCGTGGACCGCTACGCCATGCTTGTGACGGAGTTGGGCGAGGACATCCAACGCCGCCAGGAGTCGGGTGAAGTGCGCAAGGATGTTCCCGCGCAGGCTCTTGCGAGGCTGGTCATCGCAGCCTTTGACGGACTGCAGCTGCAATGGCTTTACGACAAGAATGTGGACATGGCCGGCGGCCTGACGCAACTCACGGACATCCTCATGAAGCCGCCCTCAAAGGACAGATGAAGGCATATCCCGGTTCGGCAGGGGGGGCATCCCGCCGGGGGATGCAGTTTCAAGGAAGTGGGACACCCCTTGGGGTGAAAAATGGTGCCTCGGGCACGGCGCTAAAGCATCATGAGGACGAAACCGGCGATCGCGCTTGCGATGCCCACGCCGGTCAGTACCAGGCCCAGGACGGTGGCGGTGTTGTCGTGCCTTGGGGGTTCCAGCCGCCAGCGTGCGGGGTGGCAGATGTCGTAGTGCAGGACCGCTACGTGTCCGGCCTGAAGTTCCGGTGCCTGGTCGGGCTCCAAAAGGCCGCGGCGGGAGGTGCTGGTGTTGTCGGTCCATTGCAGTCCCCGGTACCGTCCGGCGGTAAAAACTTCACCGTCGGTGGTGGACCAGTTGCACCGGCGCTTGCGGATGATCCAGCCGATGATCAGAAGCGGCACGCCCGGTACGACCCCGACCCAGGTCATCAGCTCCAGGATGGGGCCCAGGAATTCCGTGGGGCTGGCCATGGAGCGATCATATCGTCAGGGCACACGGGGTGAATGGGTAATCCGGGTTGTGGAAGGAAGCGAGGAGTGACAAAGACTTCAGCTGGAGATGGTGGTAAGCGCCAGACCCGCAACGGCACAAAGGACGCCGGCTCCGGTCAGGATCCAGCCCAGAACGAGAAGCGGGTTCTGCTGCCGCGGAGGATACATGGACCAGTGGGCAGGGTGGCAGGTGTCGTAGTAGAAGACGATGAACGTTCCGGCAGTCACCTTCGCGGCTTCATCAGCCGGCAGCAGGATGAGACGGGATGTTGCCTCGTCCTTGGGCCTCCACTGAAGGGCTTTGTAGGCACCTGCGGTGACGACTTCGCCCGCAGCCTGGGCCCAGGGGCATTGCTTCTTGGCGATGACCAGCCCCGTAATGATCAAAGGGATGCCGGGGACGATACCGATCCAGGTCATGAGTTCCAGGATGGGACCCAGTAAGTCAGCGGAAAAGGGCATTGTGCTCCAGACCGGTCATGCCCGGCAGCAGTGTTGCTACCGCTGCCGGGCACGAAAGCAAGGGGTGACTGTCAGGCGCTGGTGGCGTCCTGGACTTCGCCCACGAGTTCTTCGATGATGTCCTCGAGGAACAGGACACCGGTGGTGTTGCCCTGGGCGTCGAACACCCGGGCAACGTGGGCGCCGGTGCGCCGCATCGTGGCCAGCGCGTCCTCGAGCTCACCGCCGCTGAAAGCGGAGGCGAGGCGGCGGATCCGCTTCGCCGGAACGGGCTGGGTGAACTTCTCCGGCGTCACCAGGTCCATCACATCCTTGAGGTGCAGGTAGCCGGAGGGGACGCCGGCCTCATCGGTGAGGATGTACCGGGAGTAGCCGTGTTGGGCCACTGCGCGCTGGATGTCCGCCGGGGTGGCGGAGGCGGGCAGGAGCACCATCTCGCTGATAGGTACCTCCACGTCCGCTACGGTCTTGGCGGTGAACTCGAACGCGGCCGTCAACGTGCCACTGGTGTCGCTTAGCATGCCGTCGCGGGTGGACTGCTCCACGATGTTGGCCACCTCGTCCAGGGTGTAGGCGCTGGTGGCTTCGTCCTTGGGCTCCACCCTGAACAGCCGCAGGATCGAGTTGGCGATGCCGTTCAGGGTCCAGATCACCGGCTTGAACACCCGGGAGACCATCACCAGTGGCGGGGCCAGGATCAACGCCGCACGGGTGGGGACGGAGAAAGAGATGTTCTTGGGGACCATCTCGCCCAGGACCACGTGCAGGAAGGTCACCAGCAGCAGGGCAATGACGAACGCGATGATGCTGATCGCCTCGTAGGACAGGGAGGTCAGGCCCAGCGGGATTTCCAGCAAGTGGTGGATGGCCGGTTCGGAGACGTTCAGGATCACCAGCGAACACACCGTGATGCCCAGCTGGCTGGTGGCCAGCATGAGGGTGGCGTGCTCCATGGCCCACAGCGTGGTCTTCGCGGCTTTGCTGCCAGCCTCGGCCTTGGGTTCGATCTGGGAACGGCGGGCGGAAATGACGGCGAACTCGGCGCCCACGAAGAACGCGTTGACCACCAGGAGCACCACCAGCCAGATAATGCCGGGAAGGTATTCACTCATGGGTCAGCTCCGAGGTGAGATTGTCGATGATGCGGTCATGGGCGCTCTGGGGCGGTTCCTGCGTCTGGTCCGGCGTGAAGCGGATCCGCTCCACGTGCGTGCCCAGGACGCGCTCCACACGGAGCGTCCCGCCGTCGATCTGCACTTCATCGCCGAGTTCCGGGATGCGGTCCAGCTGGTCCGTGACGAACCCGGCGATGGTGTCGTAGTCCTCGTCATCCGGGACAGTGATGCCGGTCCGGTCCAGCAGTTCGTCCGGCCGCAGCGACGCATCGAAGGTGATGGACCGGCCAACCCGGACCACGCCGGCGCGCGCCCGGTCGTGCTCGTCCTCGAGTTCACCCACGATCTCTTCCACCAGGTCCTCAAGGGTGACGATGCCGGCGGTGCCGCCGTGCTCGTCAGAAACGATCGCCACCTGGAGCCCCTGCTTGCGGAGCAGGACCAGCAGCGTGTCGACCCCCATCGACTCAGGCACCCTCAATGGTGCGATCATCAGCTCTGAAGCGGTGACGCGGTCCCGGTCTTCCAGGGGCACGGCGAAGGCCTGCTTGACGTGCAGGACGCCCAGGACGTCGTCGCGGTCTTCTCCAATGACGGGGAACCGGGAGTAGCCGGTGGTGGTGGCCAGGGCGATAATCTCTTCGGCCGTGTCATCGTCGTTAACGGCAGTCATGCGCACGCGCGGCGTCAGGACGTCCGCGGCGGAGTGTTCGGAGAAGCGCAGGGTGCGGTGCAGCAGGACTGCGTGGTCGGCGTCGAGCACGCCTTCCAGTGCAGAGCGCCGCACCAAGGAGCTGAGTTCCTCGGCGCTGCGGGCGCCGGACAGTTCTTCCTTGGGTTCGATGCCGAAGGACCGGATGATCGCGTTCGCGGTGTTGTTGAACAGCAGGATCACGGGTTTGAACACGGCGGTGAAGAGCGCCTGGAACGGCACCACCACCTTCGCCGTCGCCAAGGGCAGCGCGAGGGCGAAGTTCTTGGGGACCAGCTCGCCGATCACCATCGAGAAGATGGTGGCAAGGAAGATCCCGACGACGGAGCCCACCGCGGGCACGGCGCCTTCGGGGAGTCCGGCGGCGAGCAGGGGGCCGCTGAGCATGCGGCTGATGGCCGGTTCGAACGTGTAGCCGGTCAGCAGCGTGGTGAGCGTGATGCCCAGCTGCGCACCGGACAGGTGCGTCGAGGTGATCTTGAGGGCCTTGATGGTGGGCCCAAGGCGCTTTTCGCCGCGCGACTGGCGGGCTTCAAGATCGCCGCGGTCAAGGTTGACCAGCGCGAACTCGGAAGCAACAAAGAAACCGGTACCGACCGTCAGGACAAGGCCGATACCGAGCATGATCCATTCATACATTCGGGCGCCCCTCTCCCGTGGTGGCCGGTGAACCGGTCAGAAGGTGGAGGGGCCAGGGCATATGTGAAGGAGGGTCATCCATAATGCTTCCACTTTACGCGGTGCCAACTCTCGGCCGGGCCGTGTGCGCCGTGGGCGAACTCCTGGCATCCACGACCGAAACAGGTAGCGCCGGTGTGGGCCGCCGGGGCCACGTCAACGCTTAGTCCCTGTTCCGCTGCTTTTCAGCTTCCTCCTGGGCTTCCTTGCGTTGCTTTTCGGCTTGCTCCTGTGCCTCTTCCAGCTGCTTTTCGGCCTCCTTCTGCGCTTCCTCGCGCTGTTTCTCAGCCTCTTTTTGCGCCTCTTCGAGCCGCTCCTGTTCGTCCTTGGTCAGCGGCCGATCGGTTGCGGGAGACGTTGGTGCCGGTGCCAGGGCTGCTTCCAGTTCACTCCTGATCGTGCTGATGGCCGCCTCGATCCGGGCTTTCCGCTGCTGCGAGACCTTGCCCTGGTCCGCAGCGGTTGCCACGTCCTGGTTCATCTGCTGAAGCTCGGCCAGCGCCGACGGGAAGTCCTGTGCCGCAGCCAGTTTCTTTGCCGAGGCCACGCGCGTCTGCAGTTGCCCAGCCACCGCAGTGTCCAGGTCGGGCGCAGGGGAGCACCCGCCAAGCAGCGCCACGCCCAGGCAGGCCCCAAGAACAGTGGCGGTCAGCTTGCGGCGGGGATGGCGGTTCATGGCCTGACGCTTTCTTCGAGTTCCTTGAAATGCTCGCCCAGCTGCCCGGGGATGGCGGGCCCCGGGTCAACCGGCGCGGGTGTCGGCCGCTGGAGGGACGTCAGCAGGACAGCCCCGAGGATAAGAACGACGACGGCGGCCGCGGCCAGGATCCACAGGCGGCGGCGCCGCAGGGGGCCGGGTTTGTCCCCGGGACGCTTCCGGGCAGGCTTCGGATGTGCCGAGGCAGGTGCCCGCGCCGGCAACTGTGGGGCAGGCTTCCATGACGTGGCGTTGGTGGCCTGGCTGTCGGAGAGGACGGGCAACCTGCTTCCCTGCGCGGCCGGGCTCCCGGCCATCCGGGTCCCGGCGTCACCCGCGTTCAGGATCCGCGTGGCCGGGTGGGGCGATGCGACGGCAGTACGAGCCTCACCTGCTCCTTCCGCCGGCAGGCTCCAGCCGCCAGTTCCCAGGATCCTGGCGACGCCCGCTGCGTCCGGCCTGTCCTGCGGATCCAGGGACGTCATGCCGGTCAGCAGCGACTTCCACTGGGGACCCAGGGAGTCGGGAATGTCCGGGAGCCGCGAGAGCCGTGCCACTGCGGCTTCGAGCGGAGGTCCGGGGAATGCCACCGTCCCTGTGAGGGCCTCCAGCAGCACGAGGCCCAGCGAGTAGATGTCCGCCGGCGGCCCCACCGTGTCCCCGCGGGCCTGCTCAGGACTCAGGTAGGCCGCTGTTCCCGGAACCATGTTGGTGGCGGTGAGCCGGGCGCCGTCGAGCATTCTTGCGATGCCGAAGTCTGCCAGCTTGGGCCGCAGCGGGGAGTCTGCCGCGTAGCGGGTCAGCAGGATGTTCGCGGGTTTTACGTCGCGGTGGACCACGCCGCGCTGATGGATGTACTGCAGTGCGTCAGCCAGTTCGGCTCCCAGCCGCGCCGCTTCGTCCCCGGCCAACGGCCCGGCTGCGAGGTGGCGGCGAAGGTCGGTTCCGTTAACAAGCTCCATGACCAGGAAGGGCACTTCCCTGTGGCCTCGGAGCAGTGTGCCGGTATCGAAAAGCGTGACCAGGCCGTGGTGGTTCAGCTGGGCGAGCATCCGGGCTTCCGCCTGCTGCCGGGCCAGTTCCTCCGGGTCGGTGACGTCCTCGCGGAAGATCTTCAGTGCCACCTGCCGGTCAAGAACCAGGTCGGTCCCGCGGTAGACGCTGCCCATGCCGCCGTGGCCAAGGACTTCTTCCACTCGGTACCGCTCGCGCAGGACGGTTCCCGCCAAGCCGGTGTGCGTCTCTTCGGTCATGGTTGATGCCTTCCGTCCAGCACCTACTGTAGCGATGCCTTGCCGGTTCAACCGCTCGCCAACCGTGCGGGGAGGCGTAGGATTAGGTGCATACTTACGCACGTATGAACTTGAAAGGGTCTCGAAATGCTGGCCGTTTTGCGGAACGTGACCTACCGGCGGTTGTTCGCCGCGCAGGTGGTGGCGCTGCTGGGAACGGGGCTCCTCACAGTCGCGCTGGGGTTGCTCGCCTTTGACCTGGCAGGCAGCAACGCCGGCGCCGTCATGGGTACGGCCCTGCTGATCAAGATGCTGGCCTACGTGGGCTTCGCTCCGGTGATCAACGCGGTGGTGGCACGGTTGCCGAAGAAGCCCGTGCTGATAGGTGCCGACCTGGTCCGTGGCGCGATGGCGCTGTGCCTGCCGTTCATTACCGAGGCGTGGCAGATCTACGTGGTGGTGTTCCTGCTGCAGTCGGCATCGGCCACCTTCACGCCGGCGTTCCAGTCGCTGATTCCCACAGTGCTGAAGAAGGAACGGGACTACACGCGGGCCCTTTCCCTGTCCCGGCTCGCGTACGACATGGAAGCCCTGGTCAGCCCCGCCGCGGCGGCACTGCTGCTGACCGTCGTCAGCTACAACAACTTGTTCCTGGGCACCGTGTTCGGGTTCCTTTTCTCGGCGCTGATGGTCGCCGTAACCGTCCTCCCGAAAATTGAAGCGACAGCCGCGCCGGCAACATCGCTGTGGCACCGGACCACCCTCGGTGCCCGGATTTTCTGGCGGACCAGCCGGCTGCGGTCCCTGCTGGCCCTGAACGTGGTGGTCGCCGCACCCACCGCCATGGTCCTGGTCAACACCGTGGTCTACGTCCGTGACGTGCTCGGCCGCGCCGACACGGACCTTGCACTGGCACTGGCATCCTTCGGCGTCGGCTCCATGCTCGTAGCCCTGTTTGCCCCGCGGGTACTGGAGCGCTTCGGTGACCGCACAGTGATGCTCACCGGCGCTGCCGTGATCCCGGCAGCGCTGGCCGGTTGCGTGGCCGTGGTTGCCTTCGCTGCGCCGGAAGCAGGGTGGTGGTGGCTGCTGGGGCTGTGGTTCGTCCTTGGCGCGGGCAACTCAACCATCCTTACACCGTCGTCGCGGCTGCTGCGGGACGCCTCCACGGAGGAGACCCGGCCCTATGTTTTCACGGCCCAGTTCTCGCTCTCACACGCCTGCTACATCATCGCCTACCCCCTCGCCGGATGGGTGGGGGCGGCCGCCAGCCTGGGGTGGGCAGCAGTGGCGCTGACAATTCTTGCGATACTGGGTAGCGCAGGAGCCTTCCTGTCCTGGCCCCGGCACAGCAGCCCGGCGGCAGACCGGTCCGTTGTAGAGGAGCAGCCCGTTGAGCAGCCAACCGAGCAGTCCTCTCAGCACCGGCACTGAAGAACCCTCGCTCGTCCATGCGGTCGCGCCCGGGGCGGAGCTGCTGGAAACGGCCGCCGGAACACTGCGCATGCTCGCCGAACCCACCCGGCTGCACCTGCTTTGGCAGCTCGCCCAGGGTCCCAAGAGCGTCACGGAACTCACGGCCGCAGCCAGCGTTCCCCGGACAGTGGTCAGCCAACACCTTGCCAAGCTGCGGCTGAGCGGACTGGTGGACACGCGCAAGGACGGCAGGCATGTCATTTACTCGCTGCATGACGGGCACTTGATTAGGCTGATCCGGGAGACCATCAACCACGCAGACCACCGGGTCACCGGCGAACCCATCCACGACTGACACCGGCTCAGCAGCAATCGGGCGGGCAGGTCCGTCCGGACCGAGCATGAAAGGCAGGACCATGCCCGCACAGCCGCCCCTGCGCTTTCTGCGCTCCGGCGTGATCACGGGCTCCGGCATCGGACTTGCGGCTGCCGCGCACACCGCCGGGGGCGGGCACCTGCCCCCGGCTCCTGTCCTGCTCCTGCTGGCAGTCCTGGTCATGGCCCCGGTGATGCTGCTCTCCCGCCGCCGCTTCCGGCTGCCCATCATGGCCCTCATCCTTGGCGGGAGCCAGGCGGCCCTGCACTCGGCCTTCACCGCACTCTCCGGACCGTCGGTGCACTGCGCAGGACCCGGCGTCGCCGCCCATGGCCACCATCGGCAGATCGCCATCCCCAGCTGCGCCGGCGCACCAGCTTCCGCGATGGAGCTGACAGGTCACGCCCTGGCCGCGCTGCCCGCCCCGGCCATGCTGGCAGCGCACCTGCTCGCCATCGCCGCCACCGCCGTCGTACTGGCCCGCGGAGAGGCCGCACTTTGGCAGCTTAAGGCGTGGCTCGCCCCGCTGGCCGCCATCCTGCACCCTGTCCCGCTGCCGGCCGCGTACCGTGTCTGCGCTCTGCCGAAAAAGGCCGTAATGAAGCGGCACCTGGCAGTCCGTATTCCGCCGCGCCGCGGCCCGCCGGCTGCCTCCGGGCGGACATTGTCGGCCATCGGCGCGCCCGCCTGACCAGGCGGGCCCCTTTACCTTCCCCGAATTACGTCCGGCCCGCCCTCACGCCTGGCCGGACACAGTCCCTGAAAGGACAACCACCAATGAGCTTTCCCATCCGCCGCGTACTGACCTCAGGCGCCGCAGCCGCTGCCCTCGCCCTGGGCCTGCTGGCAGGTTCCGCACCCGCCCAGGCCCACGACGCCCTGGCGTCCACCAGCCCTGCCGCCGGTGAAACCGTCACCACAAACCCCGGCAAAGTCTCCATCACCCTGACCAATGCACCGGACACCGGGCTTCCGGGCTCGAACATCATCACTGTCACCGCCCCCGACGGCCACGTGGTCAGCGAGGGTGACATCGCCGTGGATGGTGCAACCCTGAGCATCAACGCCGCCATCGACCACGACGGCGAACATACAGTTGAGTGGCGGGCCGTTTCCGCCGACGGGCACCCCATCGACGGCACCTTTACGTTCACCTACGCCGGAGCCGGGAGCCACGGCCCGGAGGAGACGTCGACGGCGGCCGCCACCACGGAACCATCACCCACCTCAGCTGTCACCTCAGCGGCCCCGAGCCCGGCGCCTGCCACCGAAAGCCCGGCAGCCGCGTCCGCAACATCCGGACAGGACAACACGGGCCTGTTCATCGGCATCGGCGCAGTCCTGCTCCTCCTGGTCGCGGCCGGCGCATACTTCATCGGCCGCCGCGCCAAAGGTGGCACCGAGTAGCTCCCACTATCTGCGTTGCCCCTGATAAGCCCGTCCGGCACTTCGCCGGGCGGGCTGATCTTTTTGGCTACCGGACGATGTACCCGCACTGCCGCCTCAAAGGTCTAAGCAGGTATGGCAAGGAAAAAATTCGAGTACATACTTCGGATGTTTTCTGAGGCTGCGTCTTCTACAGTCGGTAGGAAGGCGGCCCCTCGGGGTTTTGCTGTGCCCCGGTTCCAGATGGGCAGGTCAGGCCCCGATCTGATTTCATCCATGGTCGCTGTGTTTGGCCCTGTCAAGAAATGTGCAGGTACGGTTCCTTCGCTAGGAAGTCATGACTGCCCCAGCGCCCCAGATTTCACCTGGCCGGGCGCCAGTCTTCTTCGATGCCACAGGCAACCGCTGGCGAAGAATTTTGAGCCTTGTGTTTGCCGGGCTTCTGCTGGTGGTGCTGTCCATCGTTGCGATCCTCCCGGCCGCGACCGCTCCGGTACGCCCGGCACAGCAGAACCAGGCTGTGGCGTATCCACGGCAGCTGCTGAACCTGCAGGACCTAGAGAGCATCCCAAGGATCGGCCCCGACAAGGGCCTGGCCACATTCCACCGGATCGCAGTCGTAGAACGAGTGGATGGAAAAACGCTGCTCGAGGATCCGTTCAGTGACGCTGTCTGGAGGGAGGCAACTCCGGATGAGACATTACTGATCGGCGCCAGTCCGTACGTCGTTGAGGCCTACGGCCTGCCCCTGGAGCGCACGCTGATGCTCACCTTCGACGACGGCCCTGACCCCACCTACACGCCCGAAATCCTGGACCTGCTCTCGCGGGAAGGTGTTCCGGCAACCTTCTTTTCGGTGGGGGACAACGTGGTCAAATATCCCGACCTGTTGCGGCGCATTGTCCGCGAGGGCCACATGGTGGGCAACCACTCTGAATCCCACATCGACTTCTGGTCCCACGACGATGTGTACAACCGCCAGCAGATCATCGGGATGGACCGGATCATGCGTGCGGTCAGTAACTACGAATCCAGGCTGTTCCGGATCCCCACCGGTGACCCGGAGAACAACACGCTGGCGCTTTTGCTTTCGCAGCAGCTGGGGTATCTCCACGTCAGCTTTGACCTTGACACCCGCGACTGGGAGCACGGACCGGCCGAATCCATTGCACTGCCGGAATTGAGCGGCCCGGGCCACGTTGTGCTCGTCCACGACGGCGGCGGCGACCGCACCGCCACGATCGACATGCTCAAGGAGTTCATCCCCCAGGCCAAAGCCCAGGGCTACACATTCACCACGCTCCAGCCTCTGCTGCCACCCGAGTTCGTGCCGCAGCACAACGTGCCGGCGTCCATAGAGGACAACGTAACCCTTGCTGCCCTGACCTCTTACCTCGTGACCCCCAACGTGCTGCTCACCTGGCTGTTCTGGTTCGGTATCGGCTCCCTGACGATACTGACGTTCCTGTTCGTCATCCTGGCGCTGGTCAACAATTCCCGGCAGAAAAAACGTCAATGGGATGAGGTCAAGGAGACCGAATGGCCCTTCGTCAGCGTGGTCCTGCCCGTGTACAACGAGGAACTTGTGGTGGCGAAAACCCTGGATGCCCTTCGAGCCAGCGACTATCCCCTGATGGAAGTGGTGGCAGTCAACGACGGGTCAACCGACGGGACGCTCGCCGTGCTGACGGAGTATGCCACGACGTGGGCGGCACTGCGCGTCATCAACCAGCCCAATGGCGGCAAATCGGCTGCGAGCAATCACGGCATCGACGAGTCGTGGGGCCAGGTTGTGGTCACACTGGACGGGGACACCTTGTTCGAGCCGCAGACCATCAAGATGTTTGCCCGCCATTTCCTGGCACCCCGAAGCGGCAAGGAAGTGGGGGCAGTGGCCGGCCACGTCAAAGTCGGGAACCGGCAGAATCTCATCACCGCCTGGCAAAGCCTGGAGTATCTCTCCGGCATCTGCGTCACCCGCATGGCTGAAGGGCTGATGGGCGCGATTTCCATTGTCCCGGGTGCCTGCGCTGCCTGGCGCCGGGAGGCACTGGTCAGGGCAGGAGGCTACTCCCACGACACCATGGCCGAAGACGCAGACCTGACACTGTCACTGCAGCGGCTCGGCTACAGCATCGTCCAGGAGAACCAAGCAGTTGCCTGGACCGAGGCACCCCTGACAGTGCGGGGGTTGTTCAAGCAAAGGCTCCGGTGGACCTACGGCAACATCCAGACCCTCTACAAGCACCGGGCCATGATCTTCAACCCCAAGTACGGCGCCCTGGGCATGCTCAGCATGCCGTACGCGCTGATCTCCGTGCTGGTGCCCCTGGTCTTTATGCCGCTGACCGTGGTCGTCGCCGTCATCAGCCTCACTCACGGGGAATGGCAGGCCATCGCGATCTTCTCGGCTTTCGTCGCAGCAACCCACATGCTCATCTCCATCGTGGCGGTACTGATGGTCCATGAGAACCTGCTGCACCTGCTCATGGTGCCCGCGTACCGGCTGATCTACGAGCCCCTGCGGGCCTACGTCGTTTTCGGATCGGCCATCCAGGCCTTGCGCGGTTCCGCCGTGGGCTGGTACCGGCCCGCACGCACCAACAGCGTGGACCTTTCCGAAGCATCCGGGAAGCTGGGCCCCTTGGCGCCCAGTTCCACCTGACCGGGGCCGGCCATTCGGGCACAACACGTCCCAGGGTTCTGGTGGGAGAAGGGATGAGTCCTGTGGAACCACTCTGCGTAAAGCTGGAGGTGCTGTGGGCGAGATACTGATGGCGATAGCAACCGCGTTTCTCATCCCAGCCCTCAGCGCTGTGTGGTCCCGCCGCCGCAAAAGCGATGCCGAAGCGGCCGAATCACTCATATTCGGGCTCTTGATCCTGGCAGCGGCCATTTCGTGCTTCTACTTCGGGCTCACGCTGCCGATCGCGGTTGACGTCGAGGTGCTGGAAACGCTCCTCGTCATCCTGAAAATCATGTTGTTTGCGGCCGGAGTCTTCGGCGGGATGGCGGCAGCCGCCATCATCTGGGAATCCTTCAAGGGCTTCTCAGAAGGCACGAAACGAGGATGAGCAGGTTTAGATGACAGGGGAGCGGCGTTCGATCAGGATGGTGTCGCGCCATGTGCCGCGGAGGGGTCCGTGGCCCATTTGGGCTATGCGCTGCCGGCGCCCGACCACGACGTAGCCGTTGGCGAGGTGCAGTTTGAGGCTCGCTTCATTCTCGGGGAAAACGCTGGCTTGGATGGTCCAGATGCCACCGGCTTCGGTGGATGCGGACAGGGCCCGCAGCAGGGCCGTGCCAACCCCGAGGCCGCGAGCTTCTCCCGCAACGTACACCGAGTGTTCCACGACGCCCGAGTAGACGGGGCGGGCTGACACCGGGGAGACAGCGGCCAGCCCACGATGCGGCCATCCGCCGTCACGGCGACGAGGCGATGGGCGGGGTGGCGGGACGCGTCGAACCTGTCCCAGCCGGGCGCCTCCGACTCGAACGTGGCCTGGCCGGTATCGATCCCCTCCTGGTAAATATCCCGGACGGACGGCCAGTCCTCCGGACGCATGGAACGGACAGTCAGGGTAGGGGGCGCCGCTGGGGTCATCTACCCATTAGACATGCCTACGGCTTGGTTGCCCGGGTGCCGTGCGGGATAACGACATCGTCCGCGGCGCGCGCGGCAGCCGGGAACAGCAGGAGCAGCAGGCCCAGGCCGACGGCGGCGCCCACCAGCTGGGCGACCACAAACGGGGGCACGGAGCCCGGGGCGATGCCGGCGAACGTGTCGCTGAAGATCCTGCCGACGGTCACTGCGGGATTGGCGAACGCGGTTGAGGAAGTGAACCAGTACCCGGCCCCGATGTAGGAACCCACGGCGGGTGCGGCGAGGGCGCCGCGGTTGGTCGCGGCCAGGGCGAAGATGAGCAGGACCAGTCCGGCGGTGGCCACCACTTCGCCCAGCAGGTGCCCCCCGCTTGCCCGGTCCTTGGCGGAGAAGGAGGTCCCGACGTCGAACATTGCGTTGGCGAGCACGCTGCCACCGATGGCCCCGGTGACCTGGGCGGCGACATAGGCGCCGAGGTCCGCCAGGGTCAGGCCCGAGCGGCTGCGCCGGCCGAGGAACCAGTCGGCCAGGGAGACGACGGGGTTGAAGTGCGCGCCGCTGACCGGGCCGAACACCAGGATCAGCACCGTCAGGCCAAGGACGGTGGCGGTGCTGTTCTGGAGCAGCTGCAGGCCCACGTCGTTGGGGGAGAGCTGCTGGGCGGCGATACCGGACCCCACAACGATGGCAACGAGCAGGGCGGTGCCGAGCAGTTCGGCCACGGCGCGGCGCCACAACGGCGGCTGGTTCAAAGTCATGCCACCAGCTTGACGCACCAAGATAGCTCAGTCAAAATTGAATCAATGAAGATTGAGCCAGCTTCCGACTTTGAAGCGCGCGTCGCCCGGCATGCGGCTCTCGCCGATCCGGCACGCCTGCGCATCGTTGACCTCCTGACGCTGGGGGATTTCTCGCCCACGGAACTCCAGGCGGAGTTGGGCATGTCCTCCAACCTGCTCTCACATCACCTGAAAACCCTGGAGGACGCCGGCCTGGCAACCCGGCACCGGTCCGAGGCGGACAGGCGCCGCAGCTACCTCCGGCTGGCACCCGGGGCTTTGGACGGGCTGGTTTTCGGCGCGGTCCACGGCGCGCAGCGGGTCCTGTTCGTCTGCACGCGCAACAGCGCCCGCTCGCAGCTGGCCGCCGCCCTGTGGCGCCAGGCCAGTACCGTCCCGTCCGCGTCTGCCGGGACGCACCCCGCGGACCGCATCGCCCCCGGGGCCGTCGACGCCGCCCGCCGCCACGGGCTCCATCTGCCCGCCGTTGCACCTCAGGCCCTGGATGACGTCGCCAGTGACGCGGATTTCGTGGTGACCGTATGCGACAACGCGCACGAGGAACTGACCGGGCTGACGGGAATCCACTGGTCCATCCCGGACCCGCTGCGCCTGGGCACCAAGGACGCCTTCGACGCTGCCTTTGCCGACATTGCCAGCCGGGTCACGGACCTAGCGCCCCGCATTACGGCTGCCTGATCCACTCGTAGAACTTTTCGCAACCACATATTGACATTCATCAATGTAGGGTCAGATACTCGCTATATCGATCATCATCAATGTTCGGTTCGGGAGTGTCAGCACCGCCGCAGTCCAACCCAACCGATACCAGGAGACAACCCGTGAGCACCGAAACCGCCAAGAAGCCCTCCGTCCTGTTCGTCTGCGTCCACAACGCCGGCCGTTCCCAGATGGCCGCGGCGTTCCTCACCACGCTCGGCAAGGGCCAGATCGAGGTCCGCTCCGCCGGGTCCCAGCCTGCCGAGAAGATCAATCCCGCCGCCGTTGAAGCCATGGCAGAGATCGGGATCGACATGTCCGCCGAGGTGCCCAAGGTCCTCACCACCGAGGCTGTCAAGGAGTCGGACGTGGTGATCACCATGGGCTGCGGCGACGAGTGCCCCTACTTCCCCGGCAAGCGCTACGAGGACTGGGTGCTGGAGGACCCGGCCGGCAAGGGCGTCGACTCCGTCCGGCCCATCCGGGACGAGATCAAGAGCCGAATTGAGGGCCTCATCGACTCCCTCACCCCGGCCGCCAAGTAACCCGAATCTGACAGGGGAGGGGGTGAGCCTCATGACCAACGGATGCTGCGGCGACTCAGGTTGCTGCGACGACGAGGACTGCTGCTGACCCCCCACCCCAACTAGGTCGCAGTAGTTGTCGTTTTGGGGCCTCAAAACGACGACTACTGCGACCTAGTTGGGCAGCCCCGCCGCTAACCGCACCGCACCGCCGCTACGGATGAAAGAGGACACCATGGATTCAGTGAAGAAGCTTCCGGTCGCCGTGATCGGCGCCGGGCCCATTGGCCTGGCCGCCGCCGCCCACCTGCTTGAGCGGGGCCTGGAACCGCTGATCCTTGAAGCAGGTACGACGGCGGGCGCGGCCATTGAGCACTGGCGCCACATCCGTCTTTTCTCACCGTGGCGGTTCAACACGGACGCCGCTGCCGTCCGCCTCCTCGAAGCGGCCGGCTGGGAAGCGCCCCGGCCCACCGCACTGCCCTACGGCGGCGAGCTGATCGACAACTACCTGTCACCCCTGGCCACCCTTCCCCAGATCTCTTCCCGCCTGCAGACCGGCGCGCGCGTCACCGCCGTCACCCGGCAGGGCCTGGACAAAACTCACATCAAGGGCAGGGACACCACACCCTTCGTGGTGCGCGTGGAGCACGCTGACGGCGAAACCCGCGACCACACCGTGGCAGCAGTCATCGACGCCTCCGGCACCTGGTCCACCCGCAACCCGCTGGGCACCTCGGGCCTTGCCGCCATCGGCGAAGAAGCAGCAGGGGACTGGATCTCCGCGCCGCTGCCCGACGTCGCCGGCCGTGATCGCGCCGCCTTTGCCGGCCGCCGCGTCCTGGTGGTCGGTGCCGGGCACTCCGCCGCCAACACACTCATCAACCTCGCAGACCTCGCAAAGGAAGAGCCGGACACCCGGATCCTGTGGGCAGTCCGTGGCGCAACTGTGGACAAGGTCTACGGCGGAGGCGACCTGGACGGGCTGCCTGCCCGCGGCCAGCTTGGCGGCCGGGTCCGCCGGCTCGTGGAGGCCGGAAAACTCGAACTTCACACCGGCTTCGGGATCAGCTCGATCAAATCCCTGGACTCCTCCGTCACCGTCGGTGCCGTGGACGGCCGCACCCTCGAGGCCGACGTCGTGGTTCCCTGCACGGGCTTCCGCCCGGACCTGGACATCCTGCGTGAACTCCGCCTCAACCTGGACCCCGCCGTCGAAGCCCCGATGGAACTGGGCCCGCTGATCGACCCCGAATTCCACTCCTGCGGCACCGTCCCGCCTCACGGTGCCAAGCTGCTCGCCCACCCGGACAAGGACTTCTACATTGTCGGGATGAAGTCCTACGGCCGGGCCCCCACCTTCCTGCTGGCCACCGGCTACGAGCAGGTCCGCTCCGTGGCCGCCGCCCTCGCCGGCGACCAGGAATCAGCCGACACGGTCCACCTCGAACTCCCCGAAACCGGCGTCTGCTCCACGGACGCCGGCACCAGCTGCGACGTCCCCGCCACGGCACTGGCGGCAGAGACCTCAGAGTCCGGTTGCTGCGCCGCACCCGAACCGGTGCTGGTGGGCTTCCCCACCGGCCTGGCCCACGGCCGCTCCGGCACCACCAACTGAAAAGGAAACAACCTCCTCATGACCCAGGAAAACGCCGTCTACACGGAGCTCAGCGGGAAGTAGCCATGTCCGCCGCCGCTGGAACTGGCCCGCTTTTCGCGGCCGCGACGTTCGTGCGGGGACAGCATGTCCGGTAAGGAATGGCCGGACGGGCCCATCGTCGTCGGCGTTGAATGGAACTTCTCCGAGCACCTGGTCCGCACCGCCGCGGCCCTCGCAGCGGCAATGGGAGAGCACCTGATCTGCGCGTTCGTCGATCCGGCCAGCTACCTCACGGAATGGGCGCCGGCGAACCAGCGGACAGCCCTGTCCCTGGATCCGAGCATCAACGAAGAAGCCGAGTTCCCTTCCGCGCACCTGCAGCGGCGGCTTGAAGATGTTCTGGGGGAACCGGGGGAGTCCTGGTCCTTCCGCGTACTCAACGGCGACGTTTCCAAGGCCCTCAACCGCCTGGCCAGGAACACCGATGCGGCGCTGCTCGTGGTGGGCGCCGGCCGGCCGGGGTCTGTGGCGTGGCTGGACAGGGTCCTCGAGGGGTCCGTGCCTGCCGCCCTGATCCGGCACCAGCAGCGGCCCGTCCTCGTTGTCCCGGAGGGCGGGGTAGGCGGGGCGTGAGGGCGTACGACGGCGGCGCGCGGTTGCGCTTATTGGCGCGGACCGGTTGGGCTACTGATGGGCGAGGCGCAGCTTTGCCGCCCGTTCCACAAGGAGCGGTACGTAGTCCCGGACGGGCCCGTCGTCGAGCAGGCCGTGCTCTTCGGCGACCACATCTTCAATGACGGAGCGTTGGTGGTGGGGGAACCGCTCGGCCAGCCGGTCGATGACAGCCATCAGCGCTTCAGGTTCTTTGGTCATCCCCAAAGCTTCGGCCTGCCGGCCGGGAGAGTCAACAACTACTTTTAACCGCTGCGCGAGTCTAAGATCGCTGACGTCAGTCGTACTGAGGATCGTCCACTCGTTGACCAAATTACTTGCCTGTAACGTCAGTTTTGGAAAGCCCGTCGGTCCCCCACCGGCGGGCTTTCTTCGTCCCTGCACAAGCTTCCAGTTTCACCCGTGAGAGACCGCCCGTTACTGCTCTTGCAGGGTGGGTGTAGCAGAAGCGAGCATTGGTCATGGAAGACCTGCGGCAGGCAGCCACCATGCTCCTGGGGCGTGCGGATGTGTCCTTGATAGACCTTTGGATCTCGTATTGGAACCACGGCGGGCGCTGTCATCCCTTCGAATTCGACGCCTTTGTTCATGGCATCCTGGTTGCCCGCTGGTTTGACACGGAGGCTCTCGCGTCCGCGCTTGAAGAACTCTCCCTGGACGCCGCCAGCTGAAGAGTGGCAGAGGAACCCGGGCGTTATTCGTCGAAAAATGTGCGCAAGGGTGTATGGGGTGAAACGGATTCGATGACTGCGGCCGCTACGTTGTGAAGTTTCATGTTGCGGGAGCTGGAGGCTTTCCTCAGGATGGTTATCGCCGCATCCTGGCTGCACCGGTTCTGCGCCATGATCACGCCGACTGCAATATCGATGGCCGTCCGGTTCTTCATCGCCGCTTCCAGGTTGTCTTTTGCGTCCTGGAGCCTCGTCAGGCGCAGCTCCAGCCGGAGGGTCTTGGCGGACTGTTCGCCGAACAGCTCAGCGCGGGCGATGTCCTCACCCGATATTCCATAAGGACGCGAGGAGTAGATGTTTAAAGCAGCGGTGGAGTCTCCCTCCAGGCGCAGGGGAACACCCAGATTGACTGGATCCCCTTTTGCGCGACGGCGCGGATGTATTCCGGCCAGCGGCGCTCCATCGAAACGTCGGGGACGTACGCGGTGGTGCCGGTACGCATGGCTGTCAGGCAAGGCCCGTCGCCGAAGGCGTATTGGAGCTCATCCATCTCCCGCGCCCTGGGGCTGCTGCAGGCTACCGTGACGGGCTTTTTCCTGCGCACCACGGTGACGTTGCAGTGAACCTTCGATTCGGGCGGAGAGAGAAGCGACGCGGAGAAGTCGGCCAGTTCCTGGAAGAACTCCTCGGCATCGGAAGTCTCCAGGACCATGTCCTGAAGCCGGGAGGCAATGCCGTCCTGCAGTTCCGTGCTGAGAGGCATAGCGTCCATGGCGCGTCCTTCCGGAGTGTCTTCAACCGCGATGAAGAACATGCGGCGTGAAAGCGCCCACCTCCAGACGGTTCCTTCCCAGCTTACGCCGGAACCGCCTGCCCGGAAGGTTGTGGAGCCAGGAAGCGCACCGCTCCTGCATTCTGTGGCCGCCGAGTCACGAATGCAGCGCGAAGTCCTCGAGAGCCCACGCCAGGATTTTCAGGTCAAAGGCGTCAAGAACCATGAGGTCGTAGAGGCAGGCATCGAATTCCACCAGGCCTGCGTTCCCGCCGTTTCCCCAGTACCAGCCCCACAGAATGGGAAGTGATGAGACATCGTCGCGGATGAGGACCTGTGCCTGTGCCAATGGATCCAGCATGAGAAAACCTAGCCACTGCCGCCGGCACCGAATGCAAGGCAAGGACAGTAATTAAAAGGCCTCCGAATTGGAAGCGTCCTCTCATAATCGCAGACCGCGACCCGCAAGTAACCCCTTGATTGTGGGGGGGTATCTGCTAGCGCGCCGGAAGCGCCGCCAAGGAGCGACAAAAGGGCTAGTTGCCGGCGCGCTGGGCCTCCAGCCATCGGCGCACCACGTCAAGGACTTCGTCCGGATCAGCGGTGGCAAACCTGTTCGGCTCCCCGCCCGTGGCCTTGCCGTACGTGATCCGGGCCCGGAAACCGGATTCGCCCCTGGGCTCAAACCACGTCCGGATGACCATGGTCTCGCCGCTCAGGGCGTCCCCGCCCCCGTCCGCGGCGCCTGTGCCGCCGTCGTCCATCATGATGTCCCCCAACTCTCGTGCGTCAACCTGCCCCGATCCTGCGGCATAAGCATCAGGAACGTGCGGGATTTTCTGAAAGATTGGCGCAAGGTTGGGTGGCGCAGGGGCGTCAGGTCCTGGCTCTGCGTTTGACCCAGCCCCAGGCAGCCGTGGCAGCGAACAGCACCAGGCCGATGAGGGCCAGCCACAACAGGCCCTCGATGATGAAGCCCAGAATGGACAAAACAAGCCAGATGATCAGCAGTGTGATGATGAGTCCCATGACCGAAGCCTAGTCCCAAGACACAGGCGCGGACACGGGCAGCACCGCTAGCCGGAGGTCGTCTCGCCCTGGCTCTTCTGGGCGAGCCGCTGGAGTTGCCAGTCATGCACCTCCGGCAGCCAGTCCAACGGGGCTGATGGACCCACCCGCGGGTCATCGGGAACGCGGCCGTCCCGCAGGGCCTGCACGTACGCGCGGTCCTGTTCGACGCGTGCCCGCAACTGTCCAGCTCCGCCCACTGAGCCGTGGCCGGGGATGACGGCATCGGCATCGTCTGCAACGCCGTCGAACAGCCGCAGCGCGGCGAGGTAGTCCCCGAGCGGATCCGCGGCCTCCAGGTCGAGGAACGGCATCAGGATGTCGGACAGCATGTCGCCGGCCACGAGGACCCGGCGCTCCTCGATCAACAGCGCAGCGTGGCCGGGAGCATGCGCCTGATGCTCGATGATCCGGATGTTGGGGCCGTCCCAGGGAATGTGCGCAGCGTCGGCGGGCAGGCCGGTAATAAGGCCGAGCAGATCCATCGGGATCTCATCGGCGTGCTCCGGCGGCAGCCCCTCGGCTACGCGGTCCTTCCAGTCCGGGTCTGCCAGCACACCCCGGATGGAGGCGGCGCAGCGGGCTGTTCCATAGCGGGGCGCGTCGCCGAAGTCCGGGTGCCAGAGCACGTGGTCCCAGTCGGGATGCGTGGAGAAGCCTGCGACGACGGGCTGGCCCAGCCGGCGGAGGTCGTTCGCGAGGTCCGCCATTTCGCTGCCGGTGATGCCGGGGTCGATGAGCAGCACGCCGTCCCGGCCCTGCACAACAACGGAATTGCTCTGGATGAACCCGCTCTCGTGGACCAGGACGCCCTCAGCCACTTCCTTCAGCATGGAATGCCTTCCGCTTGTGGTGTGGAACCGCTAGGGGAGACGGTATGGCCCGGCGGTGGCAGGTGGCAAGCACTTGACGTACGACGGCGGCCCGCCCCGCCGTCGTACGTCCGGTCAGTGCCGCCAAAGGTGGCCCCTGCCGCACGCGTGCCCCTGCCGCCCGACGGGAACGGGCATGGATTGTCGGACCCGGCCGGGCGGCGCATGGCTAACGTGGAGCCGACAACGAAATGCAGGGAGGGCAGCAGGTGGATCTCTGGAACAGGGCGATCGAGCACATCGAGCAGCAGATCTCCGACGGTGCAGGGTACCGCTCTGACGGTGAGGTGGATGTGGCTGCGCTGGCGCGGATCACCCTGACGTCGGAGTACCACTTCCGGCGGATGTTCTCGGTGCTGGCCGGAATGCCGGTCTCGGAATACATCCGGCGGCGGCGCATGACAGCCGCGGCCTCCGCCGTGGTTTCAGGTGATGAGCCGCTGCAGGACGTTGCCGTGCGCTTCGGCTACGCCTCGGCCGACGCCTTCAGCAGGGCTTTCCGGGCCGTGCACGGCGTAAATCCGGCCGAGGCTCGCCGCGCCGGCGCCGTGCTGCGCTCGCAGCCCCCGCTGCGCTTCTCCCTCTCAGTGAAAGGAAAACAACAGATGGACTACCGGCTGCAGAACGAGGACGCATTCACGCTTGTGGGGCGGCGGCGGAGGATGCCGCTGGTTCACCACGGTCCCAACCCGGCACTGGAGCAGTTCCGTGAAGAACTGGGCCTGGAGGTGCTCAGGGAGATCAGCAGCCTGTCCACCAGGTCCCCGCGCGGTGTGCTGGCCGTGAGCACGGATTTCGCTGAGGACCGGGCGGACGGGAGTACCTTCGAGTACTGGCTTGCGGCAGCCACCGATGAAGCTCCGGCGGCGGGCAGCGGGCACGAGTCACTCAATGTTCCGCCGCACCAGTGGTTGGTGCTGGAGTCGCAGGGCATGGAAACGGAGGAGGTCCAGCAGTTGTGGGCAAAGGCGTACGGCGAATGGTTCCCGGCCAACCCTTACGAGCCGCTCGCGGAACCGGAGCTGCTGGCGACGGTCTTCGACCAGGAGGGGAAGCCGGACCACATGGAGCTGTGGCTGGCGGTGTCGGCTACGGGCTGAGCCGGCGCCTGCTCTCCCGAGTGAAATTGAAAAGATCTGCACCGGATCTTTTCAGTTCTACCCATAAGTGAAATAGTTGGGGATGGCAGCGATCCCGTCCTTCATTAGGGACAACGTCTATATCGCCTCGAGTGAAGTGACGGCTGCGGCCGAAGATGCGGCGTTGGCCATCCGCGACTTTGACCACGAGTTCGGTTCCGACATCGCGCCGTTTTCGGCCATCCTGCTGCGGACCGAATCAGTCTCCTCATCCCAGATCGAAAATGTGACCGCCAACGCCCGGAGCATCGAGATGGCAGTGCTTGGGGACGACTCCAAGCGAAACGCCACCCTGGTTGTGGACAACGTGGCGGCCATGAACGCTGCCCTTGCCGCCGCTGATGCTTTGGATACGGCAGCCGTCCTGGAAATGCACAGGGCACTCATGAAGCATGCCGACCCGAAGGGCGCGGGTATCTGGCGTAGTGAGCCTGTCTGGATCGGCAGGTCCAGTTCGAGTCCGGTAGGAGCGGACTTCGTCGCTCCCGATGCCAAGCGCGTGCCGGCACTCATGGACGATCTCATGGCCTATGCCGGACGGAACGATGTCCAGGTCCTGTCCCAAGCGGCAATCGCCCATGCCCAGTTTGAAACTATCCACCCTTTTACCGACGGCAATGGCAGGACCGGCCGGGCGCTGATGCACGCCATGTTGCGGAACAAGGGCCTCACAAGGGCGGTGACCGTCCCAGTCTCGGCCGGGCTGCTGAATGACGTCAGGGGATACCACGATGCACTGACCGCTTACCGGGAAGGGGACCCCAACAGGATCATCCTGCTCACCTCGGAAGCCACGTTCCGTGCTATTGACAACGGCCGCCGGCTCGCCGGAGACATCACCGCGGCAAGGGCCCGGTGGAAGGACGTCATCAAGGCCCGCAAGGACGCGGCAGCGTGGAAGATTGCCGACCTGTTGGCCCGCCAGCCTGTTGTCAACGCCAAGCTGTTGGAAGACCGGTTGGGACTATCGGGGCCGACGATCTGGCGCCAGATGCAGGTCTTGGAGGAGGCGGGCGTGGTGCAGGGCTTTGACAAGTTCAAGCGCGGCCGGCACTGGAAAAGCGACGAGATCCTGGACGCGCTGGATGCGTTTGCCGCGCGCTCCGGGAGGCGCGGCCGCAGCTGAGCCTCACAGGTAGGGGTGTTATGTTCATCCCTAACTGCGAGACAGGGGGTGCCGCATGGGCCGACGAGTCCTTCCGCTGGCGGGCGTGCTCGCGTTGGTTCTGGCCGCCGGCGCGTGTACAAACCAGGAGCCCCCGCCGCCTCCCGAGGACACGGTGGGTGAGCAGGTGTACATAACTGCCTACACCTGGTTCGACAACACCCCTCCGGGCTCACCCATCATCAGCCACCCGGTCCTGCATAAGACGGCCGGCGGGACCGGCACCTACGAGGATCCGGTGACCATCGCCGTCGGGCATTCAAAGGAGACGGGGAAGGACGTTCTGGACTACCCGCCCGGGACCCGCATATATCTGCCCAACGTGCGCCGGTACTTCATCGTGGAGGATACCTGCGGGGACGGTGACGCGCCCGAGGAAGGTCCGTGCCACACCGGGGCGGAGGAGTTCGGGAACGCCTCCATTTGGCTGGACATCTGGATCGGCGGCGAGGACGAAGGCGCCGAGTTCGCCCGCCGCTGCACCAGGGAAGTCACGGGCGTCCAGACAGCGGTTTTTGACCCTGCGGACAACTACATGGTGGCCGCGGGGGACGGCGTCATCCACGACGGTGAGTGCGATTCCGGCTACGGCAACGAACTGGTCACCAGATGATTTTTTGCCGGCTGTTCAGTTGCTGTCGGAAACCGCTGAGCTGACGGCCGTTGGGCTGTCGTATTCCTTGTCGGGGATGGCCTCAAGGGCCTGAATCACGTTGTTGTCGGCGCCGGAGTCCTTTGCCTTGGACAGCAACGCGTCGCGGCTGGCGGGGTAGTCCACGCCGCCCAGGAACTTCTGAATCTGGATCGGGTTCGGAGTTTCGGCCATGGTTTCGGTTCCCTTCCATTTGTCAGCTCTTGATGTCGGCGGCTCCTCCGCTGGCGCGGCGGGCCACACAGGAGTTCATCCTAGGCATGGACGCTCCGCGGCGAAAGGGGGGCGTCCGACGACGGCCCTCACCCTGCCGGGTAAGGCGCCTGGGCCAGGGCCCGGGCAAGGTGGGCGGCGTTGCGGGCGGCTCCTGCAGTGGCGGAAGCGACCTTTTCGGGGACGGTGTCCAGGTCTTTGTAGTCCACGGTCTGCATCGCCTCGCCCACCCAGTACGTGGCGCCCTGCGCAGGCAGGGTGAAGCCGACGTCGTTCAGCGCCTGCTGCGTGTCCGCCACGGTCTTGTGTGCCCCGTCCTCGTTGCCCACCACGGCAACGATGGCGACTTTTCCGTACATGATCGGCCGGCCCGCATCATCGGTCTCGGAAAGGTCGGCATCGAGCCGCTCTATCACGCGCTGGGTGATGCTGCTCGGGTGCCCCATCCAGATTGGTGTTGCGAGGACCAGGATGTCAGCGGCGAGGATCTTGTCGCGGATCCCAGGCCAGGCGTCGTCGTCGCCCATGCTGATCTGGACTCCCGGCATCACGTTGTGGTCCACGATCCGCAGCGACGTTCCGCTGACGCCGTGGGTGGCGAGTTCGTCCAGCACGTGGCGGGCCAGCAGCTCGCTGCTGGACGGCTCCGGCGACGGCGTCAGGGAGCAAATGAGTGCAAGCGCAGTGAGGTCAGCCATGATTTGTCCTTCTTCCTGGTCGGTTGTATCGGTGTCAGTGGTTCGCGGCGAACGGCCGGAGGGACTGGCCGAATTCGCGGAGGCCATTGCCGAACAGATAGCAAGTGTGCTTACTATCTAACCAGTCGCCCCAACCAACCAAAGGACAGACGCCGTGAAGAAACTGCTCTTCGCTTTGCTTCCCGTCATCTTCAAGCGGGTCATGCAGGCCCGGAAAGCTCGACAGGCACCCACTGCCCATCCCCGCCCGCCGCGGAACCGCCGCTAAAAACCGGAGCAAGCCCGGGCGGGTTACCGCCTAACCCTCGATGTTCTGCCCTACCACCGCCAGGGTCCGGGCCAGTTCCTCCGTGGGGCTGAACTCCACCAGCACCGTTCCGGGATCGAGTTCGTCGGTATGGCCCGGAGGCGTGTAGTACGCCTCCCCGGCTTCGACGACCTCGTCGCCGTCGGGCATGTGCATAATGAGCCGGCCCTTCACGACGTATCCCCAGTGGTGGCTTTGGCACCGGTCATCCGGCAATCCCTTGTAGAACGGCGTAAAGTCGCCTCCCTCTTCGAATTTTTCGAAAGCGATGGTGTAGCCGTCCGTCTCCCGGTAGCGGCCTTCGTAGCCGGTCATCCGTTCCACCCGTGCGGTCTGGTCATCAATCGATAGCTTTGCCATTGTCCTTTTCCTTCCTTGAGTCCGGCGCCGGCTTATGCCTGCGCCGTGGTTTCCGCCGCTGCGGTAAGCCGCCGCAGTCCTGCCCTGCTTGCCCGTGCCCACTCAAGCCGGGCCAGTGACCTGAGCACCGGGATTCCGTACATGGCCAGCAGGCCCGGCAGTCCGCTCGCCCGGACCAGCCGGCATGTGTAGGTGACGTTGCTCTGGTTCCCGTCCGCCTCGATGTCGTAGCGGTGCACCAGCAGCCAATCCGCCGTCGTCCCGTTTCTCTTTGAGGCCACAGCCGATTCGGTGACCCGTTCGAACCTCGCGGGCCGGACGGCCTCGGTGACCACGGAGGAGTCCGTCATCCGGCACGTGCCGTCCTCGGCCGTGGAAATGAATTCCGTTCCCGCCGTTGCCTGCCCCTCAGGGGCTTCCATGGACAGAAGCGTCGAGGCCTCGGCTCCTCCCCATTGCATGTGCCCGGTCAGGTTGGCCAGGACATCGAAAACAACAGGGGAGGGGGCGGTGGTGTGTTCCCGGACGGTCACGGCGATCTCATGTTTGAGGACGTTGCCCGCCGTTTGTTGCCGTTTCATCCTGCACCTCCTGAATGTCGTCGGGATACTTCAAGGATGGGACGACGGCGGGAGGAGAGGATGGGGGGAATCCCCCATTTACCGCCCTATTCAGGGGAAGTGCCGCAGGGCGAACGCGCCTGCTTCGCCGCGGCTGCGCAGGTGCAGCTTGGCGAGGATGTTGCTGACGTGATGCTCGGCGGTCTTGGTGCTGATGAACAAGCGCTCACCGATCTCGGCGTTCGTCAACGCTTCGGCGAGCAGCCTGAGCACTTCCCGCTCACGCCGGGACAGCAGTCCGAGCGCCTTCGGGCCGGTCCGGGCGGGACCGCCAAGCGCACGGAGCAGGGCTGCTGCCTTGTCAGCCATGGCCGCCGCCCCCGCCTCGTCGAACGCGGCCAGGGCCAGCTCGGCTTCGTGCACGGCAACCTCCGGGTCTAAATCGCGCAGGGCCTCGGCCATGGACAGGCGTGCCCGCGCGGCCTCCAGCGGCATTTTTAGCTCGCCAAAGATCTCAATCGCGGAGTCCAGCCGTGCACGGGCCGAGGACGCGTCCCCGCCGGCGGCCGCGGCGCGGCCGGCCGCGAGGTGTGCGGTGGCCAATGCCCGGGGCCAGCGGGTTTCGGCCGCAATCCCGTCAAGACGCCTGGACGTTTCCAGTGCTTGGCCGGGGTTGCCCTGTGCCAGCTCCACTTCGGCAAGCAGCGCCAGCAGCGGGACGGCGAGGAGCCCGCCCGCCACGTGATGGATCCGCCGGTGCAGGAGGGCCGCCGCAACGGCTGTGTCTCCGGCAGCCAGCCGGACGGCCGCCGTCGCGAGCAATGCATCCGGGCGGTCCTCAAAGCCCGCGAGCAACCTGCCGGCCTCCTCCACCCGGCCTTGGAGCAGGCGCAGTTCAGCCAGTTTCGCTGCCGGGTGAACGCACCGTGCGCGGTGGCCGGCCTGGTCCAGCTCATGCAGCGTCTTGGTAAGCCAGCCCTCGGCGCTGGTGATGTTGCCGGAAGCAAGGAGGATCTCCGCGCAGCAGGTCCCGCAGAATTCCATCAGCGCGGGGTGCCCGGTCCGCTCCATGAAATGCATGACGGTTGTGTTCCACTGGCTGAGCCGGGAGACGTCGCAGGACTCCTCGCTGGCCCGCGTGACCATGCAGCACACGTCGCCGAAAACCATCCTGTCGCGAAGTTCGCCGGCGGTCACCACCACCATCGCCTCGTCAACGAGGGTCATCCCTTCCGGTACGTCACCGGCCGCTATCGTCCCGAGGCCAAGCAGCGCCAGCGCGGTTGCCTCAAGTTCCGGATCATCAGCGCCGCGCGCAGCTTGTAATGCCGTCCGGGCATCTTCCCTGGCAGCTGCAGGATCAGCCTGCAGCAGCCCGCGCGTCACAGCCAACCAGCCGGCCTCGGCCCCGTCGGGCAGGCGGGACGCGAGGCCCTCGGCGCGTGCAAACCACCCCCGGCTGGCCGCCTCGTTGCCCAACGCCTCCGCATATTCGCGCGCCAGCCATACGGCAGCCTTGAAGGCCCGGGAGTTCTGCCCCGAACGGCGAAAGCCCGCGTAGGCCAGTGTCCGCTCGGTGATTGCCCGGTCAGCGTCGCGGAGCCACCACAGCGCGCGACCCAAGCCGTCGTGGGCTGCTGGCTCATCGTTGACGGCCAGTACTGACTCGAAAGCCGAAGCCGCTGCCGCCCAGTCCGTCGAAGCGAGCAGGCGCTCGCCTTCCACAATGCCTTCAGGAACCGCCGTAGCGACCATGGACTAATTGTGCTCTTCCCGTCGGCGGCTTCCTAGGTGCACTGGTTTTATTCCGAGTCCCTGCAACCAGTAACGGCGCTGTAACGGGCCGAATGGTCAGCTTCCTCGCATCCGTATGCCGATTGTGCAGGTGAACTGCGAGGAGGTGCCATGCCTTGGGTGATTGACCTCAGTGGCGGGCAGGCCTGGGCTCGTGAGGCCATCACAGAACTTCGCACGGCAAACCTGGTTACGGAAACTGTAGATGCTCCGGTGGGCGGATCAGCCGCCGGCGTCATCCTGTCCGCAGCGGACTCACAGAACCTGAAGGCGGCGCTGGGGGCGGCCGAGTACAACAGGTGCCGGGTGCTTGTCATTGGTCCGCCGGACGGCAAGCTGAAACCGTGGCCGGTGCTGGAGGAGGGGGCGGCGGAATGCATTACCTGGCATAGCCAGGTAGCAGCGATTTCGGCGTGGATGCAGCGCGTTGAAGATGTTGAGGCGGTCCTTGACTCCGTGGAGGTCAGGGAAAAGTTGACCGGGCAGAGTCCGGTATTGAGATCGGCACTGCGGGACCTGGTGGTGGCGGCGCGTTTTGGCCAGGCACCCATACTGATCCAGGGTGAAACCGGGACCGGTAAGGAGCTGGCTGCACGGGTTGCCCACGCGGTAAGCCTGCAGCCAGGAAATCTGGTCACAGTCGACTGCACCACCATTGTTCCCACCCTCATGGGCAGCGAACTCTTCGGGCACGAACGCGGTGCTTTCACGGGTGCGGTGAGCGTCCGGACGGGTGCCTGTTCAGGCGCGGACCAGGGGTCCCTGTTCCTTGACGAGGTGGGCGAGCTTCCGCTCGACCTTCAGCCGGAACTGCTGCGCGTGGTGCAGGAGGGTACCTATAAGCGAGTGGGAGGCGACAGGTGGCTGCGCAGCAGGTTCCGGCTGATCTGTGCCACGAACCGGGATCTCTCCAAGGAAGTCGCTGCCGGCAGTTTCCGTACCGACCTCTACCACCGCATCGCGGCCTCGGTGGTCACCATGCCGCCGCTGCGGGAGCGGATCGAGGACATTCTCTGCCTCTTCGCGCGCTTCTGCCGCGAAGCCAGCGGTGCCCGCACAGATCCAGAGGTGGACACCACCGTCCAGGACGTCCTGCTCCGCCGGACCTACCCGGGCAACCTCAGGGACCTCCGGCAGCTGGCATTCCGGATCGCCGCCCGACACGTGGGTCCTGGAGCCATCACCCCGGGCGACCTTCCCCGGGAGGACCGGCCCACCTCCATGGAGGCTTTCGAGGCATTGCAACAGTGTCAGGACGCGAACGACGGCGGCCCTGCCAGTGCCGTCGATCCGCTCACCAGGGCGGTGGCCCGGGCAGTGGACGCGGGCCTTGGCCTGCGGGAGATCAAGGAACGCGCGGCGGAAATCGCGGTGAACGTTGCCCTGCAGCAGAGCGGCGGGAATGTGCACGTGGCTGCCGCGATGCTCGGGCTCACGGACCGGGCAGTCCAGCAACGGCAGGCCCGGAAGACAGGCCACGACGAGGAGCGTCAGTGTTCGACGGACAACTCGTCAGCCACTTCCCGCCAGTAGGGGTCACCGGTCTCGTCGGCGAGTTCCCGGAAGAGGTCCTCAAGTTCACGCCACAGGACATCGGGGCCCCGCCGGCCGGGAAGCCGTCCCCGGTAGTTGGCGCGTTTGTAAACTTTGCCGAATTCCTTGCGCACAAGGTCTTCCACGGCAAGCCCGAACATGTCCGGCTGCTTCTCAGGTGACGGAAAGGGGATAAATTTGTCGAGCCTGATGTCGCTGAGAACAAGGCGGGGCTTCAGCAGATCTTTGGTGGGTGGAAGCCGGCCCACTTCCGGCAGATTTTCCCGCCTCACCTCATAGGCGAAGACGCGCACATGCGACGGTGCGCGCCGGTCCGGCAACGGAAGGTACGTGATGAGCCAGATCGCCTGGCGGTCCGGCTCTTGGCCGATGATCCATGATGCCCGTTTGCCCGCACCCTTCGCCGCTCGCGGTGACGGTTTCCTGCCCCGCGCATATTCGCTTTGCCACACGTAGTCCCGCAATTGGGACAACCCTGCCCGGATGCCCTCCGGGCTCTCCGGCTTGATTTCGGCAAGCCCCGGGCCCGTGATGGTTCCTGATCCTGTCATAGCCATGCTTCTTCCCTCCTGGTATCACTGGACTTCCGGCGGATGTGGAAACCCCTGAGTGCCGGCCTGGTCAGCCGCAATACGTTGCCGCCCAGGACAAGCTCCCGGTCTTCGGGACCAAGGCCAAGGGCAAAAATTTTGGCGAGTTCCGGCGCCGGATGCAGGTAGGGCCCGTCGCTGCCGTAGAGCACCTTGTGCGCCCCCGCCCGGGCAACGGCCTCCTCCAGCAGGTCGTAGTACCGCACCCCGGATGTATCGGTAAAGATGTTGGGCACCCGCACCAGCGCGTTGATCAGCCGCTTCTGCGCCCGCCAGTCGTCCGCAAAGGAGGACAGATGCGGCACGATCCAGGGAACATCGGGGTGCCGCCCGGCCAGGTGCGTCACAATCTGCACCTCCCCGCGGGGGTCGAACAGCACCGGCATCCTGAAACGGGATGCCGCACGGGCTACCTCGTCCGTGGCGATCCCGTCGGACCAGTGCACCTTGATCCCGCAGGCACCTCGCGAGTGGGCAGCGGCCACCAGCGCGCCCACCCGTCCCCGGTCCGCAGCGGGATTGACGAACACGTACCAAAGCCATGTACCAGGTTCCTGCCCGGCCAGATCAGCCACCGCGCGGTTGGCTGCCGCATAGGTTCCCACCGGCGCCGCCATCAGGACGGCCTTGCGAATTCCGACGGCGGCCGCGCGGCTCCGCCACAAGGCAAAGGAAGATTCCGGGTCAGCAGGGCCCAGGGGAACTCCGGCGGTCCCCACGTGCACGTGTGAGTCCACAATCATCAGGCAGCGCGCCTGTCCTGGGTTACGGCGGCGAGGCCCCGGACCAGCCGGTCAAGGTCCGCCTGCGGGTGGTCGGCCCGCACCACGGCGGACAACAGCGCACCCGGCTGGCAGCGGGGCAGCTGAACCAGGACCTGGACACCCCGCGCCACCAGCATTGAACGCCACCGCCGTGCCAGCTGAAGCGAGTCCAATCGGGTCCCCACAATGGGGAACGGCAGCCCCAGCGGCGGAAGTCCAAGATTGCCAAAGGCCTGCCGCAGCCAGCGCGTAAGCCGCCACAGCCGGTCCCGCAGCCGCGGCATACGGCTGTCCCGCACAGCGCTGAGGCCGGCGCCCAGGTCCGCTGCCGAGGGCGGACTGCTGTGCAGGCGGTTGCCGCCATGCCGGGCGAGCCTGGTGATCGTCGGCCGGTCCCCGGTGATGACCGTGACGGGGGTTCCGTACGCCTTGGCCAGGGAGCCCAGCCACACCACGCCGTCGTGCTTCAGTCCCTGCCATCGCACCGCGCCGGACCCGTCCCCAAAACTGGCCTCGGCGGCCCGCTGACCCAGCACACCGAACGCCAGGGAGTCATCGACGACCACCCGCCCGCCGGTCTTTCCAACGAGTGTTTGCATGGCTCCGAGCGGGGCGGAACGGCCGCACCCCTGGCACCAGCCGTCGGTCACCAGCCACGTCCTGGTTTGAGGTACGACGGCGGGAGGCCGGAAATGCGGGAACGTCACCACCCGCACGCCGCGGGCGGCGGCCGCCCGGCAGGCCCATTGGGTCAGCGGGTAGGCGCCCGCATCGACCAGGAGCAGGTCGCCGGGCTGGGGGAGCACCTGCAGGATGTCCATCATCCCGTGCAGGGCCGATCTCGCAACCAGCCCGGAGCCGGCGTGTTGCTGCGCGGCCACGGCCGAGGCGAGCTCCGTGGCTGCCGGCAGTTCGCGCAGGACTGCCGGGACCCCGGTAGTGAGCTCGGTCCAGGGCGGTACAACGGCGCTGGGGTGGCGCTGGCCCAGGAACAGGGCGGACGTGAAGTCCACTCTGCTCGGCGGCCCGGCCAATGATCTGGACATGTCCGTTGCTCAGTACCGGACGAGCTTCCGGGCCAGCCGGCGCTGCAGCAGGGTGGACGGCATGGTGGTGTCCACGCGTTCGCCGAGATCCACCCCTGTGACGGCACGGTAGGCGTGGACGTAGCGCTGGACGGACGGCTTCCACTTGATGGCCCAGTTCTCGGCGTCATCGCCTTCCATATCGGACTCGTTCCAGCGTCCGTGCCGGACGGACAGAAGCAGTTGCTCGCCGTGGACGGCCAGGTCATAGAAGTGCGTGATGCTGGCGTCGGACCAGCCCTGGATCGACTTCATGGCGTCTACCCTGTCCATCCAGTCTTCGTCATAGGGAACCATGGTGCGGCCACCCAGGAACTCACGCATTTCCGGCTGGGCAAGCATCCATTGCACTTCCATGGTTTCGATGCGGGCTGTCACGGACATGTCGGCGAACTGGTTATTCGCCCCATAGGCCAAGACCAGGTGAAGCTCCCGCAGGCTGCTGAGAAGTGGGAAAGCGTCCGCATCCACGGTCTTGTCGTTGTGCTCCTTGTAGTAGTGATGGCAATCGTGAAGCAGGCTGTGGAAGGCTCCGAGGAATTGCGTCCGCCGCTCCACCATCAGTTCGCCAGGCGGTATGGCGCGGCCGATCAGTTTCAGGCCGTACTGGTACTCATACTCGGCGGCCCGGCGCCGCAGGGACAGCCGGTCCTTTTCTGATTCTGCGAGCCCCCACAGGAGTCCCCGCAGGGGCAGGAGCGGGCTGACCGCCAGCCGGGAGAGTGGATCCCCGCCCATCGGCACGCGGCGGTTCTGGAAGCGGGCAAGGATCCTGTTCAGCGACTGGAACAACATGCCTTCCTCCAGCCAGTAAACGTAAATGAGCTCCGCAAATGGCACGAGCTTCAGGGGATAGTCTTGCCCCGCAGGAAACTCGGGCGGGAAGGGTTCCGCTTGGTCTCCCAGCTCCTGGCTGACGTACGAGCCCTCTATCGCTTCTTTCCAGCCGTTTGCGGGTTTCCATTCGAGCTTGCCTGTTTCAGACCGGGCGAACGTATTTCCCAGAGCTGATTCGGTGACAAAGTCGGCGGCCAGTTCATGCAGCTGTTCGTAGGTGAGTGATCCGTAGCGGGTGAAGTCCGTAAGTTCTTTTGCGCTTTGGTGGGCATACCCGGCAAACCGCTCAAATCGACTGTTCTTCGTGACGTTCTGGATGAAATTCCACAAGTGCGCGTGAGTGCTGCTGGGCTTGGAATTGGGTTCGAGGGCCACCCTGACAATGGGTGGGGCCTCCTTGCGCTTGACGGTGAAGGTGTCCAGGACCTCCCAGGGCACCTCACCAGCCGGCGGCTTCTTGCCCTCCTCAGCTTCCTTGATTTGGCGGAATTGAACCTCGTACTCGCCCGGATCCGGGATAAGGACCAACCGCTCAAAACTGTCCCCCTGGGCCAAACGCTTTGTGAGAATGGCCCCGTTCTTTTCATCGATCGGAATTGGCCTTCCTCCACCGATGCGGATGACTTGAAATTGAAAAAGACCTGCGGGTTCCGGGTCCCTCAGCTCAAAATGCAGGGCAACTTCCTGTCCGGCGTATACAGGATTTATGGGCCGTCGAGTAAATTCCATGGCTATCTCCTAGTTAGTGCTGTTGTAGCGAAGGTTTTGGATTGCGGACCCGGGCAGGAGCAGGCGTGCCCAGAACGTCCAGGCTGTCCCGGACCGCCCAGGCTGTGAGCAGCGAGGAGAGTTGAGAACTTTCCTCCTCTGCCGAGATGCGAGCGGCGGCCTTGGCCTGGCCCAGGACGGCAAACACCAGGGCTGGCCGTTGGCGGGCCATCACGCCGAAGTCGCTGTCCCACTCCTCGTGAAGCCGCAGCAACCGGCCGGGCTGCCGTTCCTTGAGCGGAAAGATAGCGCCGAGTTCGCGGTCTTCCGCCAAAGGAACCCGGTGATGGATGAGCAGATCCACGAGATCCCCGATGTGGGCCTCGCAGTTCCGAACCCAGGATGCGTGCGCGGCCGGAAGCCCGGCGAGCGGGTACATGGCCTTCCACACCGTGGCGAGTTCCCTCCACTGGGGATGCGGGTACAGGGCATTGCCAATGGCTGCGGAAATCAACACCCTCAGGTAGGGCATCGGGTGCGGATCCGTTCCGCTCGGACGGAAAACGAAGTACCGAGGAAGACTGACCACTGCCAGCAGCCCAATGGTGGAGGTGATGCCCACGGTCGCAACGGACCACATGTCCGCCACGATTTCGCTGATCCACAGGGACCACACCTGCCAGCCCCCGTCCGGATCACCAGCCGCGCGCCGCTCCAGCTCCGCGCGCAGTGACTCGACCAGCTCCAGCTGCGCGGCGCCCTGGTGGCCCACCTCGTGGACCAGTGACGAAGCAATTCCGCTGCCGATCATCCGCTCCCGGGGGAGCCGGATGATGCCTACAGGATTCGGCTTGCCGCCGGGAAGCCGGGTTTTCGCCCGGCGGATTGCAGCACCCGCACCCCTGGCGAGGTAGACCACCAACCTGGTGTCGCCGTCGTCGGACGTTTCAAGCCGCAGCGCATCCTGCGCGAGGATGTCCAGCCCGGACAGCCAGACGCCCGTGGCGTGTTCACTGCGCTGGGTGACCACCTCGGTGAAGAGGTCGAACTGGGCCAGGACCACATTGAACTGGAGGCGGATGAGGACAAACCGGCGCTGCTGCTCGGCGGCGGAGGCCATCTGTCCTTCCCCGTGCAGCCAGTCAAGGAAGTCGGCGAGCTGCAGGCGGAGTTCGTTGCGTCCGGTGTGGAGGAAACGCTCGATCAGCAGCTGGGCGTCGCGGGGCAGGGCAGCGGCGAGGACCATGGTTTCGTGCATGACGAACGGCTTGATCTGGTCCAGGCGGGACAGGAGGCCGGTCGCCTCGCTCTCAATCAGCCCGGTGCTGATGGTTCTCGTGTCCATTTGACTTCGCCTAGCCTTGGCCTCGCCGGTCCGGGTTACACACCCAGGAGGATGACGCGTCCATCACGGCGGATCCACCGGCCCTCGTCGGCGCCGCCGTTCGAGTTGCCGTTGCCGCTGCCCTTGGAGTCGCCGTCGGACTGGCTGTCCCAGCCTTCATCGGGGGCACCCCACGTGGCGCCGGCATACTGGTCGCCGTAAATCCTGGTGCCGCCGCGGGAGCGGCGCCGCGCGGCCTGGCGGGAACGCAGCAGGGACGGGGCGTACCGGCGGGCCGCTGCGGTGGCGGCGGCCCGGGCCGCAGCACTCGGCGGCACGGAGACAGGCGTCCGCGCGGCATTACGGTAGGACGCGCGGGCAAACCGGACGTACCGCCGGGCGGCCTCTTCCTCGGCTTCCATTTCATCCATCGACTCCATCTCTTCCGCTTCCAGCAGCCCGCCGGCCAGGGAGCCGAGCTTGCTGCCAATGGCCGTCCCGACGCCGGGAGCCACGAAGGAGCCGATGGCACCTCCCACAATGGGCAGCGCCTTTTTCGCCACAGATTTCAGCGCGCCGCCGAGCGCTTTGCCGATGGGCGACCTGATGAACCTTCCGGCGTTCTTCACCACGCTGCGGGCGAGCTTTCCCAGGAATTGATCCAGTTCCTCCTCCGAGTTGATGCTGAGGAGCTCCATGGCCAGCTCGGACTCAAGGTTTTCCTCGTTGTCCTGTTCGCCTTCATAGCCACTGAAGTTTCCTTCGTCCTCGCCCTCCTGCTGCCAGGGGAAGGCGGATTCGTTTTCGTAGTAGTTGGTGCTCATGTCACTGTCCTTTGGGTAGTTGAAGCCGGGTGGGTTATCGGGCGCCGAGGATCACGATGTTGCGGCCGCGGCGGATCCACCGGCCGCTGTTGGCGGAGCCACCGGACTGGCGTTGACTCTTGAGGAGACCGGGCAGGTGCTGCCGGGCCGCTGCTGTTGCCGCCTTCTGTGCGGCCAGGGGAGCGGGCACGCTCTTGGGCATCGCCGCGGCGCGTTGGGCGGTTGAGGTGGCGAAGCGGACAAAGGCGCGGGCCGTTTCCAGGTCGCGGTCTTCGGGCGAGAGGCCTTCAAGCTCGAGCCCGGACTCGAACTTCGTGCCGAGCCATTGGCCGACGCGCCGGCCGGCCTGCCCGCCTGCTCCGGGGACGATGTAGTTGCCCACCGCCTGGCCGAGCTGCGGCAGTGCCTTCCGGGCTGCCGATTTCAGGATGTTGCCCACCGCTTTGCCCGCCGAGGACCCGGCGAAGTCCTTTGCCGCGGAAACTGCCCTCCTGGCGAGGCTGCCCAGGAACTGGTCCAGTTCCCCTTCGTCGGTGACTGCCAGCAGTTCGGCGGCGAGGGCCAGCTCGTCGGTTTCGCCGTCAGTCTCGCCCCAGAGCTCGTCGTTCTCGTAGGAGTCTTCGGCCTGGAACGGAGACTGTTCGCCCTCGAACGAGTAGCCGGACTCTTCATCCATCACCTCGCCCCAGGTGCCTTCGTCTTGGCCCTCAAAAAGTGCCCTGTCGATGTCGTGCATGAGTATTTCCTTCCCGGAGTCTTGCGGGTGCCTTTGGGGGACACCCTCGCGGAACACCGCATACCCTCCTACTGCACAATTCGTGCCAACTGGTTTGGGTGCTCCACGGAACGTAAGTGCGCCGGTTTTCCGGGCTCTTCCAGGGGGATTGCCGAAGCCGACTTCGTCCGCGCGAAAAAGGGTTCGCGGCTAATGGAACGTGCTGGACTCGGCTTGGCCGTCCGGGCGGAGGGAACGGCGGTACTTGTTCACGGTCCGCCGGGCAATCTCGAAGCCGTGGCGGGCGAGTTCTGCGCGAAGCTTTTCATCGGACATCGTGCCGGGCGCGGCTGCGATAAGCTCCTCCAGCGTTGCCCGCGGCGCCTGCCCCTTGCCGAAGAGACAGGACAGATCAGCGACGGCTCCGGAGGGCAGCCGCAGCCGCTTGCCGCTGACCGCCCTGCTGACGGTGGAAGGGTGCAGCCCGATTTCCTGCGCTACTGCCGTGCGGGTGAGGGGGCGGTGGCCGCTGGTGCCGTGGTCCAGGAAATCCTTCTGGTGAATCACTGCGCATTCGGTGATGCGCAGGAGGGCGTTGGCCCGGCGGTCGATCTGGTACATCAGCCGCTGGGCCGACAATTCATGTTCGGCCAGCCACTGCTTCGCCTCCGGTGATCCCCGCAGGCCTTCGGACAAGTCCACTACGTGCAGTCCGAACCAGGCGCTCGCGGGTACCTCCACCTCCAGCGACCCGTCCGGCCTGCGGTACAGGAAGACATCTGCTGTGGGCACGGCGGCGTCCGCGGCAGTCGTCTCCACTGCGGCGAACGGCCGCAGCCGTTCCTTGATGAGGGCAAGCCCCGCCAGGACCTCCCGTTCGGTAATTCCCATGGCGCGTACGACGGCGGCGGTGCTTCCCTCGGCGAGGTCGCCTAAGTGCTCGCTGACCAGGCGGGGGAGCCAGGCAGGTACCTCGCCGGCCGCAACCAGCACTTCAGCCTGCACCGCCAGGAGTTCGGCGACGCTGCTGGATGCGATCCCGGGCGGACCCGCCGCCCGGAGTGCGCGGAGGGCTTCCTGGACCTGTTGGTCCCTGAGGCCGTGGAGCCGGGCGATCTCTTCCGGATCGGCATCCAGGATCCCGCGCGGAGTCAGGTGGGCCATCACGTATTCGAGGGCATGCCGGCAGTCTGATCGGACTTCCAGCCCGGCATCGGCCTCCAGCGTTTGGAAGGGATCAGTGCCTGGTTCGGCCCTGTCCTGGAACTGCGGGGCTGTCCCTTTTCCCCTGCAGCGGTGGCAGGTGCCGGAGGAGACATGGCGGCCGCAGCCGGGGCAGGGGTGGCCGTCCATCCGCTCCAGCACCGGGTTCTCCGCGAGGGAGCGCTCGGTGGCCAGTGCCACTTCCTGGTGTGTCATGGCCAGCATGCCCATTGCGTTCAGCAAGCCGGGCAAAGTGCGCAGTTCGGCCTGGAGACCTACCTGCAGTACCAGGCCTTGGCCGGACGCTCCGCTGACCATGCCACAGGTTAGCCCCGACTCACCGCACAGCGGAACCACCTTTGTGCCCAATACTGACGGCAGGGTGGGTAACGCCGCAGTAACGCCTCGTCTTTAGTCTGATATTCAACTGCGACCAGCCAAGGGAACTGAACTAGTGGATGCCAAGGTTTCCCGACTCATTGCCCTCGGACCGCACGGCAGTTCAGGCTCTGAGCTTGAGCTGACGAGCGGTTATATGACTCTGGGACGCAGCCACTCAAACGATCTGGTGTTGTCAGAGCCCAGTGTGAGCAGGGTGCACGCGTCACTAACGGTGGACCAGGATGGGCGGGCATCTGTCCAGGATCTTGGCTCGAGCGCCGGAACCACCGTCAATGGACGCCCTGCCTCCGGGCCACTGGTCCTTCGGTCGGGCGATGTCATCTCCTTCGGCGAAGCGCGATTTCAATATCAAGGCGCATCCGAAAAACCGGTGATCACGGCCGCCCTGCCAGTCCAGCGGGCACCCCGGCCACAGCCGCGTGAAGAGCATATTCAGGGTCAATACGAGATAGACAACCAGCAGGCGGGCAACATCAGCAATGTTGCAGGCAACCAATACACCGCCTATGTGAGTCATGTACGGCAAGAACGCGAGAGCTTCCTGCAGGCTGTAGCGGCCACGAGAACCAAGGCCCGATGGTTGATCTGGATTGGCGTCTTCCTTACGCTCGGCGGACTGGTTATGGCCGGAGGCATTTTCTACCAAATCTTCACTGGTTCTTTTGATGCTGACTTCAACGTATTTCGTGAACTGGGCGGCCTTTACGTCATCGGCGTGTTCGCAGTGATGGGAGGTCAACTCCTAATGATCATCGGCATCGTCCTTCACGTGGTCGCGACGTCCCGTCGGAAGCGGGTGGACCGTGAGCTGCCGTTGCCCCGGCCGAGGGGTTACTAATCGAACGGAGGAGAAATGGGCTTCAACATCAATAACCAAACAGGCGGAATAATCAACAACGTTGAGGGGAACCAGTACATCCGCGGTGACCAGCACAGCCAGAAGGTGCAGTCAGGCGATGTTCGCAATGCAGTCCAGGAACTGGAGCGCGCTGCTGCCTCAATGAGCCTCGAAGACAACCAGCTCACGGCAATGTCAAAGCATCTCAAGATGATAAAAGCTGAAGTTAACCGCTCAAACCCCGAGCCTGCGAAGGTCGCAGACCCGCTCAAGAAGTTTACGGAAATCGTCAGCGCTGCAGGTGCCCTTGCAAGTCTCGCAGCACCAATCCAAACCCTGATCGCTTGGCTTGGCCCGCTCGGACAGCCAATAGCCAAAATACTCGCCGGCATTTAGGGAGGTTCAGGATTTGAGGCTGTCTACGGCTTAAAGGTGAAACCCCGAAGCTTCCAGAATTGCGATGACGAACAACACTAGTCCCATGAGGATCGCCACGATTCAATATCACAGCTTCTAGCGAGAACCTATGAATAATGTCCCACGCGGAAACTACCATCGCCCGTCTACTCGGGTTCATGTCCGACAGTCGGCAAAATCGGACTTTGCTGTGGCAGGACGGGTTTGGGGTCCTGGTACTCAATCTCAGGCTCCGGAAGCGGTCTTCCGAGCCACGACAGCAGTTGGCCTGGTCTTGGAATGGGTCTCGTTGGTTATTCCCTCCCTTTCCGTCATAACTGGCCTCCTCTTTTGGTTTGGTTGGACGTTTACGAATACACGCGCCGCTTACTTCGGTTTGGACTACACAATCTTGCAGTTCACCACTGCGGACTACTTGATTCGGAGCGTGGAAGCAGTTTTTGTGCCTGGTGCGGTCTTGCTTGTCGGATTCGTAGCCGCGCTGCTGCTTCACGGACTTGTGTCGGCGATGCTGCGGCGAATGGTTGGTAGCCCAACAATGTGGTTGTGGGTCACTGGAATGACGGTTTTCGCGGGAGTTGTTGCCACGCTTCTCGGAGTCTGGGCGATGTTCGAACCTTTGCCGATTGACGCTTACTTGCTGCCGCCGTTACTCCAAGGCGGCGGCGCAGCCGTGGCGGCTTACGCCTTTTCTGTTCTACAGGAACTCCGCAGACGGCGTGCAGCCGGGGGCATTAGTGCGAGGCGAGTTACCCGCTGGCCTCTTTACTGCTATGCCATGGTGATGTTGCTGGTCATATTGAACCTTTTTTGGGCGACATCCATGTATGCGGCGGCACTCGGCACGGGCAAGGCGCAGGAGTTGGTTCAGCGGCTAACTTCGCGGCCCGTTGCCACCGTTTATAGCAAAGAGGCGTTGGCGCTAGGGCCGCCAGTGCGCGAAGAGGGGATTGCAGTTGCTGAATCAATGTTCCGGTTCAAGTACACGAGGCTGAGACTTGTCATCCAGTCAGGCGGCAAGTACTTCCTGCTTTCTGAAGGCTGGACTAGGGAAGCGGGCGTGGCCGTCGTCCTGCAGGACACTTCGGAAATCAGGCTTGAATTGGAACCGGGAAGGACAAGAAATGAGTGAACAATCACGGACCAAGATCCTCCTGACTATGCTGTCGCTTTCTGCCGTGTTGGCGGGCTGTACGACGACAGGGTCAAGCGATGGGTCGGGGACACCGCCATCGGCGTCGAACTCAAGCTCAGAACCGCAGCCCCCTGATCCTGATCCGATCCCGCCTGACCCTGATCCGGATCCTGATCCGAATCCGCCTAATCCTGATCCGATCCCGCCCGAGCCTGATCCAGATCCTGATCCGATCCCGCCCGAGCCTGATCCAGATCCTGATCCAGATCCTGATCCGAATCCGCCTGACCCTGATCCTGATCCGATCCCGCCCGATCCTGATCCAATCCCGCCCGATCCTGAGCCTGATCCCCCGATGCCAAGCGCACATGTCCAAGTGGACTTCGGCACGAATTTGGGGCCGCATAAGTTTGCCTTCAACGTGGCCAAGGGGAAAGTTTGGACCGGAACAATTGAGGTCGAGTCGAGCTCAGAACCTGTAACGGTCAACTCCGTTAGCCTTACGGGGACCCGGGCATTCCAAAAGGTCAGCGATTCTTGTACAGGGCGCACGCTTAGGCGCAATCCCCAGATCGTGTGTTTCATAGAGGTGCGATTCCACTCCACGATTGAAGGCGTCCACTCTGCCGCGATTGATATCACCGAAGTCGCGGGCATGTGGAACATCAGCGAAACCTTTGAATTCACAGTGGGTTCATCGGGGCCACGCGTAGATCCCCTGCCGAGGGGACCAGCACCTGCGCCGTCGCAAGCTAAATAGACCGTTCCTGATCCACGGCTGGTCCCGGTGTGCGTTACCTAAGTATTCCCAAAAAACGGCAGGAGGCGATAGAGCGTCGCCGGAAAACCTGCAGGGGGTGATAGGGCGTGCAGGAAAACCTGCAGGGGGTGATAGGGCGTGCAGGAAAACCTGCAGGAGCTTATGGGGCGTCCCAGGGAAACCCGCGGGAGCTGATAGAGCGTCCGGCGAAAACCTGCAGGAGGTGATGGAGCGTCGCCAAAAAACCCGCGGGAGTTGATAGAGCGTTGCCGGAAAACCTGCAGGAGCTGATAGAGGGTCGCCGGAAAACCGGCAGGAGCTGATAGAGCGTCGCCGGAAAACCTGCAGGAGCTGATAGAGCGTCGCCGGAAAACCTGCAGGAGCTGATAGAGCGTCGTAGGAAAACCCGCGGGAGGTGATGGGGCGTCGGGAAGAGGGGGGAAGAGGGGGAGCAGAGGGGCGGGGGAACACGCCCGCCGCTTGACGGCCCCAAACGCTTCCGCATATCCTGAACGAACGGTCGGTAAATAATTCCGCACGTCCCAGAAGGTCATTGCATAGGAGCAACCATGGCAGCGCAGAACCTGCAGTCAGTGCCCGCCGAGCTATCCCCGGAAGAGGAGGCTGAGGCCCAGGCCCACTTCGACCGCGTCATGGCCGAGGACTCACGCATCGAGCCCAAGGACTGGATGCCGGCGGCCTACCGCAAGACCCTGCTCCGCCAGATCAGCCAGCACGCCCACTCCGAGATCATCGGCATGCAGCCCGAGGCCAACTGGATTTCACGAGCCCCGAGCCTCAAGCGCAAGGCCATCCTCATGGCCAAGGTTCAGGACGAGGCCGGCCATGGGCTGTACCTCTACTCCGCCGCCGAAACCCTTGGCCAAACCAGGGACAAGATGATGGACGACCTGATAGCAGGGAAAGCAAGGTACTCCAGCATCTTCAACTACCCCGCGCTCACCTGGGCGGACATGGGCGCCATCGGCTGGCTGGTGGACGGCGCCGCCATCTGCAACCAGGTCCCGCTGTGCCGCGCCTCCTACGGCCCCTACGGCCGCGCCATGGTCCGCATCTGCAAGGAGGAGTCCTTCCACCAGCGCCAGGGGTTCGAGATCCTCCTGGAACTCTCCAACGGCACCCCCGAGCAGAAGCAGATGGCCCAGGACGCCGTGAACCGCTGGTACGCCCCGGCCCTGATGATGTTCGGCCCGCCGGACGACGATTCGCCCAACTCCAAGCAGTCCATGGCCTGGAACATCAAGCGCTTCAGCAACGACGAACTCCGCAGCCGTTTCGTGGGCATGATGGTGGAGCAGGTCAGGGTCCTGGGCCTCACGCTCCCGGACAGCCAGGTCCGCTTCAACGAGGACACCAGGAAGTGGGAGCACGGCCCGCTGGACTGGCACGAGTTCCAGGAAGTGCTCGCCGGCCGCGGCCCCTGCAACGCCCAGCGCCTGGAGCGCCGGAGGGAGGCGCACGACGACGGCGCCTGGGTCCGCGAGGCAGCCGCCGCCTACGCAGCAAAACAGTCAAAGAAGACGAAGGAATACGCAGCATGAGCCCCCACGGCAACCCGGAAGTTCCCGCCAGCTCGGCCACCGAGATCAACCGCGAAGCACCGAAAGCATCCCCCGCACCTGAGGAGCACCACGACCGCGGCGCCTGGGGTCTGTGGGAGGTCTTTGTCCGGTCGAGCCGGGGCCTGAGCCACGTCCACGCCGGCAGCCTGCATGCACCGGATGCCGCCATGGCCCTGCGCAACGCCCGCGACCTCTACACCCGCCGCAACGAGGGCGTCTCCATCTGGGTCGTCCCGGCCGAGGCCATCGCCGCCAGCGACCCCGACTCCAAGGGATCGTTCTTTGAAAGCCCTCAGGGCAAGGACTACCGGCACGCGACGTACTACACCAAGAGCGAAGGGGTAAAGCACCTGTGAGCACCCCCGACACCACAGAGACCACAGGCCACGGCGACATCTCCACCGGTGTAGCCGGCAGTGGCGACTCCAACGCCTCCGCCACAAGAATCACCCCCGGCAACGCCCTGCGCCCGGAGGACATCGCCCTCGAGATCCGCACCGGCCTCGCCAAACCGTCGGAGGACGTGGCCGAGTACGCCCTCAGGCTGGGCGACGACGCCCTGATCCTCGCCCAGCGCCTGGGCCACTGGATCTCCCGTGCTCCCGAGCTGGAGGAGGACGTGGCCCTGGGCAACATCGCCCTGGACCAGCTGGGCCACGCCCGGTCCTTCCTCAGCTACGCCGGCGGCGCCTGGGACAAGTCCGAGGACGACCTCGCCTACTTCCGCCGCGAGCACGAGTTCCGCTCGGTCCAGCTGTTCGAGCAGCCCAACGGTGACTTCGCGGTGACCATCGCGCGGCAGTTCATCGTGAGCTACTACCAGTTCGAGCTGTACCGCCGCCTCACCGAATCAACAGATGCCACGTTGGCCGCCATCGCCGCCAAAGCCGTGAAGGAAGTGGACTACCACCGGGACCACAGCGCCCAGTGGATCCTCCGGCTGGCCGGCGGCACCGAGGAGTCGCGCACCCGGATGATCCACGGCCTGCGGCTGATGTGGCCGTACGTCAACGAACTGTTCCAGGACGACGACCTGACGAACCGGCTCGCCGAGGCGGGCGCCGCCGTCGCGCCTTCCACCCTGCGGGAGGACTTCGACCGGCTGACCGGCGACGTCCTGAAGGAAGCCGAACTGGAGGTGCCGGATGTTCCGGCAGCGCCCGGCGGCGGCCGGCACGGCAGGCACTCGGAGCACCTGGGCTACATCCTGGCCGAGATGCAGGTCCTGGCCCGCGAGTACCCGGGAGCCAAGTGGTGACCGCGGCCATGTACATCTCCGACTTCGAGACCAGGACCCGGACGCCGCGGCAGTCGGCGTGGGACATCGCCGCCACCGTCTGCGATCCGGAGATCCCCGTGCTCACCATCGCGGACCTGGGGATCCTCCGCGACGTGCAGGTGACGGAAGACGACGTACGAATCACCATCACCCCCACGTACTCGGGCTGCCCGGCCATGGACGCCATCCGCGACGACCTCAAAGCAGCCTTCAATAAAGAGGGTTACAGCAACGTCCACGTGGACCTGGTCCTCGCCCCGGCCTGGACCACGGACTGGATGACGGACGAGGGCAAGGCGAAGCTGCGGGAGTACGGCATCGCGCCGCCGTCGGGCAAGGCAGGGCTGGGCCACAACGGCCCCGTCCGCCTGAGCCTGGCCGTCAAGTGCCCGCAGTGCCAAAGCCTGAACACCAGGGAACTCACCCGGTTCGGTTCCACGTCCTGCAAGGCGCTGTATGTGTGCCAGGACTGCAAGGAACCGTTCGACTACTTCAAGCTCCTGTAAGGAAGCCCCATGCCTGTTGTCCGCCAGACCGCCGCCGAATCGGCGCAGGCCGCCGGCCGCCGTCGTCCGTCCTTCCACACGCTCGCCGTCAAGGAGGTGCGCCGGCTCACCGAGGACGCCATCGAGGTCTCCTTCCACGTCCCGGCGGAGCTCGCCGGCCAGTTCGACTACCTGCCCGGCCAGTACGTGGCCCTGCGCACCAAGCTGCCGGATGAGACGGGCGAGCTGCATGAGGTGCGCCGCAGCTACTCCATCTGCGCGGAGCCGCGCAGCTTCCCGGACGGCAGCAGTGAGATCCGCGTGGCCGTGAAGAAGGACCTGGGCGGGCTGTTCTCCACGTGGGCCAACGCCGAGCTGAAGGCGGGGGACACGCTGGACGTCATGAGCCCCATGGGCGCGTTCGTGTCCAAGCACGGCCGGGACGGCTCCACGGTGGAGCAGAACGTCATGAACTCCATGAACCACCCGGAGGACATGGCGGGCGAGCCGGGCAACTTCGTGGCCATCGCCGCAGGTTCAGGCATCACCCCGGTGATCGCGATCGCCCGCACGCTGCTGGCCGCCAGCCCGGACACCCGGTTCGACCTGATCTACGCCAACAAGGCCGCCATGGACGTGATGTTCCTGGAGGAGCTGGCGGACCTGAAGGACAAGTACCCGCAGCGGCTGGCCATCCACCACGTGCTGTCCCGCGAGCAGCGGATCGCGCCGCTGCTGAGTGGCAGGATCGACGCCGAGAAGCTCCAGCAGCTGCTGGGCACGGCCATTCACGCAGACGACGTGGACGAGTGGTTCCTGTGCGGGCCGTTCGAGCTGGTGCAGCTGTGCCGGGACACCCTGGCCGAGCGCGGCGTGAAGCCGGAGAACATCCGGTTCGAGCTGTTTACGTCGGGCAAGCCGGACCGCCCGGAGGGGCACGCCGGCCGGCCCGTGGTGGTGGACGAGTCCAAGGAGACGTACAAGATCACGTTCAAGCTGGACGGCCTGCAGGGGGACGTGGCCAGCCCCACGCACGCCCGCGAGTCCATCCTCAACGCCGCGCTGCGGGTCCGCCCGGACGTGCCGTTCGCGTGCGCCGGGGGAGTGTGCGGCACCTGCCGGGCCAAGGTGATCACCGGCAGCGTGACCATGGACGAAAACTACGCGCTGGAGCAGGATGAGCTGGACAAGGGGTACGTGCTGACCTGCCAGAGCCACCCCACCAGCAAGGAAGTCACCGTCGACTTCGACGTGTAACCCTGACCGGTCCCAACAAAGGAGCCCCATGATTTCCCTCTCCATCAGCAACAGCGTCGCCGAAGTTGTCCTGAACGCGCAGCACAAGCTGAACTCGCTGGATGAGCAGGCGCTGCAGGATTTAACACAGGCGTACGACGACGCTGCTGCCGCCGCCTCACGCGGTGAGGTGCGGGCGCTGCTGCTGAGGGGAGAGGGCCGCGCCTTCTGCGCGGGCAGGGACATTCAGAACGTGAGCCCGGAGAGCGACGACGCCGCCGCGTACCTGGGCGGGCTGGTGGAGCCGCTGCTGAAGAAGATGGCAGCCTTCCCGGCGCCGACGTTTGCGGCGGCGCACGGGGCATGCCTGGGCGTGGGGCTGGGGCTGCTGCTCGCCACGGACGTGGTGTACGTGGCGGAGAACGCGAAGTTCGGGTCGCCGTTCGCCAAGCTGGGCGCCACGCTGGATTCCGGCGGGCACTGGTACTTCACAGAGCGGTTGGGCATGCACCGGACGCTGGACCTGATCTACACCGCCGAGCTGATGAGCGGTGCCGAGGCCGTGGCGCAGGGGATGTTCAGCCGTGCGATGCCGGCGGATGAACTCTTGGACATGACGCGGGAAATTGTGTCTCGGGTGGCGGTGGGCGCCACCGGTGCTTTCAAGGCCAGCAAAGAGCTGGTAGCGCACATCCGGGACCAGCGCCTGGGCTTGTGGGAGGCCATGCAGGAGGAAAACACCGAGCAGGCGCGGCTCTGCAAAACGGACGATTATGCCGAAGGTTTCCGGGCTTTCCAGGAGAAGCGTGAGCCGAAATTCAGCAGCCTCGGTGGTTGAGTTTCTCGACGGTGGTCGAGCTTGTCGGAAACAGCTTGGCTAATCTTCGAACCCAGTGATTGAGCTGTCGAAATCCGCCTATCGAAATTCCGACCCGGCTATTGAGCCTGTCGCATCCGCGTCGAGACAACATCCGCGCAGCGGAAGCGGTTTTGGGAGAAAAATATCGAATCTTGACTGAACCTTGAAGCTTTGGCTGGAGAGATCTTTAGGCGCGTCCGAAAAAGTAGGTGAAGTCGGGAGAACCCGGCCTTAGCACGCTGCCGGCCTCGGAGCCGGGCGTAGTTGACATCTACATGGGGGCGCAATTGTCTGAGGATTTGAAAGAGAACGACACCAACAGCGCCGAAAGCGGTTTTAGCCGCCGCAGGGTCGTCGCGGGAGCGGTCTGGTCGGTACCCGTGATCCTAACGGCGGTCGCGGTGCCGCCAGCTTCAGCCTCGCCGGGTCCGGCACTAACGTTGTCGATGGCATTCGATGCGCCTGTAACGCAGGGATTCTCAATCGCGAGGTTTGGCAATAACGGCGTCGGCACCGCGAGAAATGGGTCAGGCCCGACCAAGATTATCGTGCAGAATGCTTCTGTCACGATCAGTGGGACGATAATCGTCACGGCCGCTGGCGCAGTAGATAGCAGATCTTGGATTGCTCCCAAGAGCCTGGGCTCTTCCGGTACGGCCACTTTAGGCACAACTACGTGGGGCGCAGCGCGTGCGTCCACGACCCCCTTTTCGCTTACAGGTGGCGCAACAGCGGAGTACCCGATCTCCTTCCAGTACAACGACGAAAGCAAGCCGGCGTCGGGGTCATTCTCCTATGTGGTGTCCATATCACTGGGGGGCTCCGAGGCGAGCGCTACCTCCAGCCTCATGATGGCCATCGCATGATTTGGCATCACTGTAAGCACATCGCTCAAGTCTGTACCGAACATCGCGGTCGCGTAGCCCTGCTTCATCTGGACGCCACCCAACCCGTCATACTGGAGGGCCCGGCGGCGGTCATTTGGGACTTGATCGACGGGTATCGAACCGAGCGGGACATTTACGCTGAGCTTGAGGCCAGTTTCGACGACGAGCCGGGGCAGATGCGGGTACAGACCGAACAATTCCTTGCGAGCCTCAAGGCACAGCGCCTGATCGAGGCCGTCAGCGGTGCTTCGCGGTAGCGGCACGATGTCAACAGGGATGGTAGAAGACACACATTCAGCGTGGAAACAACGGATGTTCGAGGAACTGGCACGAGGCTGTGACTTACTGTCCCTTGAGATCCTGGGAAAGCAATTCGCTGTTCGCTGGGGCGACGCGGTCTCGTGGCAGCAGCGATTGTCCATGAGCGCGGCATGGGCGCGGTGTGGCAGCAACCGCGAGCCGCGCATGCCGCCTGTGCCTATGAAACCCACGTCCGGCAAGCCGTTCACAGTCTCCGTTTTTAGCCCCTCAATAAAACACGACGGTGGCACCTTCCACCTCGGGGCTGCCTCTTTTGAGGAGTTAGCTGAGAGCCTCACGTCCCGGCTCACGGTGATGGCCATCCTGGCGAACGCCGGCGAGCTGACCATGCTCCATGCGTGCGGCGTGGCTGATCCGGACACGGGGGCCGTGGTTGCGCTCGTGGCCAAGTCAGGAACCGGCAAGACCACGGCGTCGGCGGTACTGGCTCAGGCCTATGGCTATGTCACTGACGAGACTGTGGCCATCGACTGGGACCGCTCAGTCGTGCCGTATCCCAAGCCGCTCTCGGTGAAGCAGGGGCCCGGCTTACCCAAACGCCAGACGGGACCTGACGATCTCGGCCTTCAACCGGCACCGGCTAAGCCCTTCATTCAGTCCATTGTGCTGCTGAACCGGGTTCAAGGAAACGACCCTTTGGACCCGGTTCTGGAGCGCGTGCCCCTTGCCGATGCAGTGCTCGCCCTGATCTCAGACTCCTCCTCTCAGGGGGAGATCGAGACGCCGCTGCAGTCTCTGTGCCACCTGATAGAGAGCGTCGGGGGAGTCTGGCAGGTGACCTACTCGGAAGCTGCCGACCTTCCGGCGGTCCTCCAACCGTTGTTCGGCGTACAGCCTGCGACTGACTGCAGGTGGGACGCCCAAGCAGTGGAGGAAGGCCGATCCGATGCTATCCCCGACGGCGCCATACGGCGGGCTGCAGCGAAGGATGCCGTCGCTATCGGCGGCGATTTGCTGGTGATGCTGGAGGACGAGCTATTGCGGCTTAGCGGCATAGGTCCGGCTATCTGGGAGGCATCCGTTACCCCTCTGCGGCCGGAACAGCTTGCTGAAGAAGTCGGCAAGGTGCACGGGAAGCCCGAAGGCTACCGGGCAGGGGTCGAGCAGGCCGTAGAGCAGCTCATCGCGAAGTCCATCCTGGAGCGCCTCAGCACGTAGCTGCAAGAAGCGCTGGCTAACACCTCGCAGCGGTGAGCTGGCAACGAAGGACGGAATAAGAACCAAACAAGTTGAGTAGAAGGATGACCATGAGTGCAACCGTCGTGCCTACCGAGGCGCCCACCGGCATGGAACTGTTGGATTATGTTCGTGTGCTTCGGGTCTACTGGAGGGCCATCGTTGCCTCCACCCTGCTCACTACGTTGGCGGCGGTCGGCTGGACCGTCCTCCAGCCCAAGATCTACTCCTCGGATTCCAGCGGCATCGTGGTCACGCCGGGTTCGGACAACGTGAGCTTGTCACTCGCCGGGGATAGCCTTGCCAAAGCCAAGGTCAAGAACTATGAGTCCGTGGGCAAGTCGCGGCTCGTGGCCGACCGCGTGATCGCTGCCCTGAACCTGAACACCACTGCGGACGCGCTGCTAGGAAGCATCAGCGTGAAGGTTCCGTTGGACACCGCCGAGATCCGGGTGACCGCCGAGTCAACGGATCCGTCCACCGCGCAGCGCGTGGCTGATGCATGGGTCAACGGTCTCGCCGCGCAAGTGGAAGCGATTGAAGCGGCGCCAGCGGCCGAGGCGGGCGGTACAGGGGCTTCGGTCTCGGCGGCCGACGCCGCGGCCCCGGCCGCCGCCACAGCGACAGCAGTCCGCGTGCTTCCGCTGGGGAAGGCAGTTCTCCCGACAAGTCCGACTTCGCCAAACCAGAAGCTAAATCTGGCGCTGGGCGCACTTATCGGCCTGGCTCTTGGCGTGGCCTATGCGGTCATTCGCAGGTACCTCGACCGACGCATCAGCAAGGCCGCCGAAATTGAACAGCTCTTCGGTGTTCCCGTGATCGGTACCCTCCCGGTGGATCACCGCTTGGATAAGAAGAGCACGGTACTGGACTCAGGCACTGCGGCGCAGCTTCAGGACGCCGGGGGAGCGATGGCCGAGGCCCTCCGGGAACTACGTACCAACCTCAGCTTTCTCGACGTTGACCAGCCGCCGCGGATCATCGTGGTGACGAGTTCCGTCCAGTCGGAAGGCAAGTCCACTGTCACGGCCAACCTTGCGGTTACCATGGCCGCCGCCGGAGAGAACGTTGTGGTGGTCGACGGCGACCTTCGTCGGCCCACGCTGGTGGATGTGTTCAACTTGGTTCCGGGAGCCGGGGTGACCGATGTTCTCACCGGCGCGGCCGAACTCGTGGACGTCCTGCAGCCGTGGGGTGCCCTGCCGAACCTCGCCGTCCTTGGCTCCGGACGGATTCCACCCAACCCAAGCGAGCTGCTGGGCTCACGGGTCATGAAAAACATGCTCGAAGCCCTCGCCGAGGACGCAATCGTGCTCATCGATGCCCCGCCCCTGCTGCCCGTTACCGACGCAGCGGTCTTGTCCCGCGTGGCGGACGGCGCGATTGTGGTGGTCCGCGCCGGCCGGACCACCCAGGACCAGTTGGTTCAGTCCCTGGGGAACCTCGAAAAGGTCAGGGGCCGAATTATGGGTGCCGTGCTCAACTACGTACCAACCCGAGGATCTGCCCCCTATTCCTACTACGGAACGTACACGTCCGTCACCTGTCCCGAAGCCCTGAGTGAGCTACAATCCGCCGACGCTCGGTGCGATAGCGGAGCAAAGGGCCTTGTGGAAACCGCGCTGAGCCGGCGCAGGTCAAAGATGGGCAGGTGACGCGGTGCGGGAAAGAGCCCACGAAGCTCAACTCAGTATCTCCGAAGGCGTGCTTCTAGGGCACGCCATGGTTTCCCGGGCCGCGGAAAGTTTGGGGATAAGGGCAATTTTCGTAAAGGGGCCGGCGAGTGTGGCGCAGGGCCTGCGCAGGTCCAAATTGTCAAGCGATGTAGACGTCTTAGTGGCAGCCCCTGACCTCAGACGTATGTTGCACGGCTTGCGAGAACGGGGCTGGGAGGAACGTCCACAAGATGCCGACACCAGAACCTACCCCAGGCACGCGATCATCCTTGACCACCCGGCGTGGCCTTGTTGCATCGATCTTCACTTCCGTTTTCCCGGTATGGAAACGTCCGCCTCAGCATGTTTCGAGGTGATGTGGGCGAACACCGCGGTCCTTGATCTGGCAGGACAGGAAGTGAAAGTTCCCTCGGAGGCCCTTGGCATCCTGTTATTAGCATTGCATTCCCTCCGGTCACCCCTGAATCATGCGTGCCAACAGGAGCTCACATTCCTTGCTGACCTCATGCACCGGCGATCGCTCACTTTGGAAGTGGTGGAACTCGCGTTAGCTACCGGCTCGTTGGCCGCAATGCGTCCCTTGCTTGAGGACCGTGTTCCAGAGAGCATAGTACGTGAATGGCCGCCGCCATCACTGGAATGGCGTAATCGGTCAATTGCGAAGGCACCGGGGACCGCCCGACTAATTGCTTTGATCCAAGCACCCTGGCAGGACAAACCAAAAATGCTTTGGAGCGCAGTATTCCGCGGGAACCGGGCTAGCGTTGGCGAGAGCTACGCGGATCTTTCCCTTTTTGCTCGGCTTGGCCCGCAGTTTGCCAGATGGGCTCGATTGTGTCGGTCTTTTCCGCAAATGTTCAGGGAACTTCGCCAACTCATCTAAGCGGTACAGCTTGCAACGCGTCTAAAGGCAGTCGCAGGGCCAGTTCACAGGAGCAGCCTCAGTGCCAGAGCAATGACAGCTGTTAGCGGCCATGAAAAACTGCCCATAGCGGCTGGGCGGCGCTGCCGCACCGTGTCGGCCGAGAATTTGAGCTCGGGTCACCGAGAGTTGTGGCTTAGTCCTGGCTTGAGGCGAAAGATGGATACGTCCGTCACGGTATCGCCGGATCCGCCTTGGTGCTTTTGCCCGCCCCATAGCGTGGTGAGAAGGGCCTCCACGGGAGCCGTGGAATGTTGCTACGAGCACGAGTAATAGATTCCTGATTTATTCCTGTCCTTCCCTGGCGGACGCTCTTGATTGGAAGCATGGCCATAAGGAGGACATCGTGGATGTTGTGCATGAGCGTGCGGTTGGTATCGACATCTCGAAACGGGATGCGAAGGTTTGCGTGCGTGTGCCGGCAAAGCGCAAGGGGCAGTTCACATCGACAGTGACAACGTGGGGTTCGACTACGAACGAAATCCTTCGGCTGTGTCAGTTCATCGTGAGCACGCAGGCTTCAGTGGTGGTGATGGAAGCGACCAGCGACTATTGGAAGCCCTTTTACTACCTCTTGGAAGATGCTTTGCCCGTGATGCTGGTCAATGCAAAGCATGCACGGAATATCCCGGGTAGAAAGACCGATGTCTCCGATGCAACATGGTTGGCGCAACTGGCAGCTTACGGCTTGCTCAGGCCATCTTTTGTTCCACCGGCACCAATTAGGGAGTTGCGCGACCTAACGCGGGCGCGCGCTGCGGCAGTTGGCGACAGAACGCGGGAAGTACTGCGACTCGAGAAGATGCTGGAAGGCTCTGGAATCAAGCTGTCCGGAGCAGTTGCCAGTCTTACGGGGGTATCGTCCCGAGCGATGCTGGATGCTCTGATTCGTGGAGAACGCGATCCATTAGTCCTCGCGCAGTATGCGCAGCGACGGATGAGGTCCAAGATCCCCGAACTTGTCGAGGCACTGACTGGCCGATTCAGTGAGCATCATGCATTCTTGGCGCAGCTCTTCTTAGCGGAAATCGACACGCATACTCGGACTATTGAAGCGCTGACTGAGCGGATAGAAGGGGCAATTCGACCGTTTCAAGCCGCTCGAGAAGCCCTCGTCACCATTCCCGGCGTCTCAACCTTGGTCGCGGATGTGATCATCGCCGAGACGGGAGCGGACATGGCCGTCTTCCAGGATGCCGGTCATTTGGCCTCCTGGGCTGGAGTATGCCCGAGTTCAAATGAATCAGCTGGTCGGATCAAATCGTCTAAAACAATGCCCGGCAACAGGTATCTAAAGGCGGCACTGGGTATCGCTGCCTTGGCGGCGTCCCATCAGCGGAACAGTTATCTAGCAGCAAAGTATCGACGAATCGCTGCTCGGCGTGGCCCAGTGAAGGCCGTCGTCGCTTTGGAGCACACCATATTGAACGCGGTCTGAAACATGCTTAGCTATGGCCAGTGTTTCGAGGAACTTGGCTCTGACTACTATGCGCGGCTCAATCCAGACGCTTTGAAAGCCCGCGCTCTTCAACAGCTCCGCAAGCTCGGATACGACGTCATTGTCACTTCGCCGAACGGAGCCTCTGCTGGCTAATTTTCGTAATAGGCGGCCACGAAATTGCCCACTGGCGGCCAGTAGAATTGCCCAGCGGTGGCCATGAGATCTGCCCACTTCCTTACTGAACCTGCCGCGTCTTAAGCGGCGGGGGCCTCTCCCCGGGATTTGATGACGGTGTCTAGTCGCACCAAATGTCGTCCCAGGAAGAGGCCCTGTATGAAGCATGACGGAGAAATCATGGAAATTCTTGCTGCCTATGATCTGACCGGATCGTTGCGCGCCACCGCGGAGCTCACGGGCTGCTCGCACCATACTGTTGCCCGGCACGTCGCGGCCCGTGACGCCGGGCGACCTATCGCAGAACCGGCGCCTCGGCCCAGGGTCACGGACGCGTTCCTGCCCAAGATCGAGGAATGGGTCGAGGCGTCCAAGGGCCGGATCCGCGCCGATAAAGCCCACGAGAAGCTCCTCGCCCTGGGTTATGAGGGGTCGGAGCGGTCCACGCGCCGGGCGATAGCGCAGGTCAAGGCCGCGTGGCGGCTGGGACATACCCGCGTGCACCGGCCGTGGATCACCGAGCCAGGGATGTGGCTGCAGTACGACTTCGGCGACGGGCCGCGGATCGGCGGGGTGAAGACGATCCTGTTCGTGGCCTGGCTGGCGTTCTCGAGGTTCCGGATCGTGATCCCGTTGCGGGACCGGACTGCGCCGAGCGTGTTCGCCGCACTGGACCGCTGCTTCAGGATCCTGGGCGGCGCACCGACGTATGTCCTGACTGATAACGAGAAAACCGTGACCAGGCGCATGTTGCCGGGGTGCCGGTGCGGAATCAGCAAACCCTGGACTTCGCCCGCCACTACGGGGTCACCGTGCTGACCTGCCAGCCAGCGGACCCGGCAACGAAGGGCGGCGTCGAGGCGTCCGTAAAGCTGGCCAAGGCCGACCTCGTGCCGACCGATACCAACCTGAGGCCCGGTTACGCCTCCTTTACCGAGCTGGAGGCCGCCTGCCAGGTCTTCATGGACGAGGTCAACAACCGGGAGCACCGGGTGACCCGCCGCAAACCAATGGCCCTGCTGGCCGAGGAAGCGCCCCGGCTGCACCGGATCCCGGAGAGCGCGCATACCGTCGCGTTCGGGCTGGCCCGCGTAGTCCCGGAGAATACCCCGATGGTCTCCTTCGAGAACTCCCAGTACTCGGTCCCGTCTCATCTGCTCGGTGCAAGGGTGTTCGTCCGTTCCCACGGCACCGGCCCTGATGAACAGGTGATCATCGTCCACCATGGCCCGACCGGTCCGGTCGAAGTCGCCCGCCATGGCCGGGCAAGGCCCGGCAGTCCAGCGATCATCGATGAACACTTCACCGGGACCAGGACCAGGACCCCGGGCGACTACGCCGTGAAGGCACGCACCGCCGGTGAGGCCGAGTTCCTTGCCATCGGCGCCGGCGCCAGGACCTGGCTAGTGGAAGCTGCCGCGGCAGGGACAGGCCGGATGAACGTGAAAATGGCCGAAGCCGTGACGCTGGCCAAGATCGCAGGGACCGAGGCCGTGGACCGTGCCCTGGGTGACGCCGCGCTCATGGCCGCTTCGCCCACGGCGACCTGCCCTCCATCCTGAACGCGAACATCCGCCGCACCACCACCCACGCTGCCAACGAAACCAGGTCCCTCACCCAAGGCACCAGCGCCTGGGCAGGCCTCGGCGCCGGGCCGTCGAGCACCCCAGTGAAGGAGCAGAGCCGATGAGCCCGGTCAGCACCACGAACACCACCGCCCCGGCGCTGCCGACGGAGCTGGAAGCGCTGATGCGGCAACTGAAGATGCCTCATGCCCGGGCGCTTGCTCCGGAACTGATCGCGACCGCACGCGCCCAGCGCTGGGAACCGACCGAGATCATCAAGGCCCTGTTCACCGAAGAAGCAGCCGGCCGAGCCCGATCGATGCTCGCCACCCGGCGCAAAGCAGCGGGATTCCCGACCGGGAAGACCTTCGACGCCTGGGACCCCGCCGTCTCCTCGATCCCAGCGCCGACCCAGCAGGCCCTGCGCACCCTGGAATGGATCACCCGCAGGGAGAACCTGGTCGTCTGCGGGCCCTCCGGCACCGGGAAAACGTTCTTCCTCGAAGCGCTCGGCCAGCAAGCCGTCGAAGCAGGAATGCGCGTCGCCTGGTTCAGACTCGAAGACCTCGGCGCCCTCATCCGGGCACACCGCACCGACGACAGCGTCACCAAAGCCGTCACCAGAATCCTCCGCGCGGAACTCGTCGTGATCGACGACATCGGCCTGCTCCCGGTGGCCACCGACGCCGCCGAAGGACTCTACCGGGTCGTGGACGCCGCCTACGAAAAACGCTCCGTCGCGATCAGCTCGAACCTGCACCCAGCCGGCTTCGATGAGCTGATGCCCAAAACCCTGGCCACGGCAACGGTGGACCGGCTCCTGCACCACGCCCACGTCTGCCAAACCAGCGGCGATTCCATCCGACTCACCCAAGCCCTGGCCGGGAAGGGAGTAACCCAACTGAACTAACAAACCCTCGACGATGGCCAACCCCACCGGAAACCCTCAGTGGGCAGATCTGTTGGCCATCACCGGGCAGTTTTACTGGCCACCAGCGGGCCGATTAACTGGCCGCCCGTGGGCAGAAAGCAATGGCCATTGACAGACAGCTAACGCCGAGAAAAGTTGTATCTGAAGTCATGGCCTCGTTGGGGCTCGTCACCTACCGTCTGGGGCCGATTGCCTTTACTGGTCCATGATTTGTAGGGTGCATCTATGACAACAGGGAAAGCAATAACTAAAGCCGTGATTCCTGCCGCCGGATTGGGAACTCGCTTCCTACCTGCAACCAAGGCCATGCCGAAGGAAATGTTGCCGGTAGTTGACCGTCCGGCCATCCAGTACGTCGTGGAGGAAGCAATCGATGCCGGACTCACGGATCTGCTCATGATTACCGGCCGAAACAAGCGCTCCTTAGAGGATCATTTCGACCGAGAACCGGGCCTGGAAAGCGCACTTGAGAAGAAGGGCGATAAGGACCGTTTAGCTGCCATTGAGCACGCTTCCGAACTCGGCCCAATTCACTACGTCCGCCAAGGAGAGGCAAAGGGACTAGGCCACGCCGTCCTTTGTGCGAAGAAACATGTAGGTGCAGAACCTTTTGCTGTCCTTCTGGGTGACGACTTGATTGATGAGGCCGAGACGCTGTTGAGCAGGATGATAGAGGTCCAGGAGAAGACTGGCGGCAGTGTCATCGCGCTGATTGAGGTAGACCCATCGCAGATTAGTGCCTACGGATGTGCGGACATCACCTCCGTGGAAGGGGAAGATTACGTACGGGTACACAGCCTTGTGGAAAAACCGGCTGTTGGCGAGGCACCATCGAATCTAGCGGTAATTGGTCGCTATGTACTCAACCCATCGGTGTTCGGGGTCTTGGAGGCCACTGAGCCGGGTCGTGGCGGAGAAATCCAGTTAACTGACGCCCTTCAAACTCTAGCCGTGGGTGACGGCGAAGGCGCAGGGGTATACGGCGTGATTTTCAAGGGGCGCCGCTTTGACACCGGTGACAAACTGAGTTATTTGAAGGCTGTAATCACACTTGCCTCAGAGCGCGTCGAGTTCGGCGAGGACTTGAAGACCTGGCTGAAGGACTTCGTTAGTTAGTACGGCCTTCAAACGGCCAAAAGACGAAGGTGGTTGGATCTCCCGAAAAGGAGAACCAACCACCTTCGTCTCGCCTGAAGACGCTGTTACGCAGCAGCCCCCGCCTTGTTGCGGCGGACGAGAATCACGCCTGCTGCCCCAAGGCCCAAAGCGCCTACGCCGGCGGCGCCCCAGAGGAGCAGGCTAGCGTCTGCACCAGTTGCCGCGAGGGAGTTGCCGGAGTTTGACAGGGCACTTGAAGCTGACGCTCCGTTGCTTCCGCCTGCGTTCGATCCAGACGCCCCGCCGTCAGCGAAGCCTGCCGCAACTACGACTCGAACAGGGCCTACTGTGTAACCAGAGACGTCGCTCGTCGCCGTCAGGACATAAGATCCTGCTTCACGAATGGTCACCGGTACAGAAAACTTGCCTTCACTGTCAGCCGTTGTAGACAAAGTCTGTGCTTCAACGAAAACGCTGATCCTGCTTGCAAATGACGTGCCGCCTGCAATGTTCGCACCACCAGCAGCAGGCGCGTTGCCTGGAGTGACTCGGATAGTGAGACGTTCGCCACGGAAGGGGCCTTGGCCGCTAAAAATAAACTGTTCGCCAGGTCCTACAGTGCCGTCAGACACGGCAGCTTGCGGTGGGACCGGCGGGTAAACGAACGCCATAGCAGGCGCGGAGCCAACGAGTGTGATAGTGCCAGCAAGCGCAAGTGCTGTGAGTGCTTTCTTCATAAGTGTCCCCCCGGAGACGGTATAGTTTTTTTACCTCGACTTGAGGATTCTCCTCTTCCGCACGAGACTGATGCAGAAATATCGAGACTTGAACCCTTTTAGAACCTACCACTTGTGGCGAGTGCGGAGCAACGCCAGTCCATGCGGTTACCAGAGATTAAATGCATCACAATTTTACTTGCATGAAGCAAATTCTGTTGGCATAGTGACATCTTTGACTGGCTGAGCAGTAGGGGTGACCCGCAATGTCGGGGCTGCCTGCTGTACGACCTTTACAAAAGCCATCTCGATCTCGCTTGACTCGCCCGGCCCCAGCCTCGTTGTAACAATGCCGACTGGGCGGTTTCCATGAAGGTGGGCCCCAAAATTCACTCTGGTCCCGTCTTGGTTCGCCGAATCAACATAGGATAAGGCAGGCCCGTAAATAGCAATGTTTGTCTGCACAGATCCTGGAGGCGTTCCGTATCTCCCGTCGCCCGTCACGGACGTCGGCAGCGACGTAGCAGCATCAAGAGGAGCAGCGTTGACCGAAGTGATCTTGACTCTGTATTCGGCATACTCACTGTTTGTACATACCTCAACAAGCTTCACAGTGCGCCGTACATAGTAGTCCATCTTTGCGCCTGTTCCATCATTGAAGTACACGCCGAACGATGTACCCCCGGCGCTAGGCCCGACCGCGCTGCCGCCTAGTTGTGTGTTACTCAAGACGCTTTGATTTTCTGAATCATCGCTCCAGACGTGCACGCGGCCTTCCTCATAGCTGAGCGTAAGGGCTTTCATTAACGCTGGTCCTGATGCACGTCCGGACGCGAGGAAGTCGAAGATCTTTGCGGTAGCGCCGATGAAATAGGCGTCCTGCATTTCATTTGTTTCCAAATTCAGGTAGACGTCTGAGAGCAGGGTCTTAACGACATTCTCCGATGTCAAAACGTTCGGGAGATCGGAACCTGCATAGGCATCCCCGGATTCGCTCAAATCGATGGGACCGGATGCCTCAAGAATATGCGCAAGCACGATTGGGTCCAAGCCGAGTACCCCATGGATGGGCGTGCCATAGCGCCGTTCCCACATACCTTTAGCCAGCTTGGCCGTGGTCGGGAAATCAGGGGTGAGATTCACGTCGCTAATAAAGGCCCCAAGTCGAGAAGAGTATATTCCTTTTTGCTCCTCATCGAGCTCTAGGGGAGGCTCAAACTTTCCTATATCTGCGCCACTCGCTTGACCCACCAGGCTGATGAGGCCATTGTCGACACGGATCACTGCGAGAGCGCCCGGGAGCCCACCGGACGCCCGAAGTTCAGCGTTGTTCTGGACTAGCACCAAGTAGTCGCGCGTTTCGTTTGCCCCCATCATGGACGGGAGTATCCGAGATACTTGGGAAGCCGTGTCCAGGTTTCGGCCGAGCGTATCTAGGGTCGTGATGGTTTCCGAGAGGGGCACGGCGACCTCACCTACCAAGTTGCTCTGATCGATTTCTCGTAGCCGCGAGCGCGATAGTTCAACAGTCGTAGCAGCAGACACGATGGTCGGCGATGCCGCTCTTAACGGTTCTAAGTCGAACCTGCCCTCCACAGGCGTCAAAGCGTTCACGTCGAGGGAACTGAGAACGCTCAGCAAGGGCTTGGCGGCACTTTTGGCGATTTCATCAGCAGCCACAGTTAGCTCTCTTACTGCGCTGAAATTGATGCCTAGCCATGGCAGACCGCTCGCCAGTTTCCAAACAGGATCGTCAGCAGCCGACCGCGCTGCGGTGGTATGGGTATCGATGCGATCGAGAGTACGGCCGGCCCCTGAGTCGTCGTAGACCGACATCTCTTTGATTAGCGTTGGGACAAGTGCCTTTGCGGCCTGCAGTTCAGAACTAATTTCAACGGCTCTTACCGCGGTCCAAACTCCTGCCATGCCCAGCAAGAAAAGTACAGCACCGAGAGCCGTGGCCAGTCGAACGACGAAGCGGCTATGTCGCCGGCGGAACCGTCCGCTGGACTCTCTGGTGGTCTTCAGCTTCACACGTGAGACAGGGGCCGAAGTGTTTTTTCTCGTCTGTTCGTAATCCGTCGGGTTGGCTGCGCTCACTGCACACTCCGACCCCTGCCGAGGTCTCTCAAGCTCGTTGGTTCTCGTTGTTCCCCATTGATAACCTTGTCAAAACTTATCTCAGAGAGAGATTCCCTTGCAGGTTTTGCATCTGCTTGTTTCGTCGTCAGGGGGAGACCCTGCCCGGTGCTTTCGTAGCTGTAGTAACTGTAGGAGTAGGCGTCGGGACCCTTGACGGGCAACCGATTCAAGACGGCCCCCAAAAGCGTCGCCTCTACCATGTCGAGCGCCGCCAGAGATTTCTCCAGATCCGTTGTACGGACCTTTTGGGTGCCTACCACGAGTACTACGCCGCCAACCTGTTGTGACAAGACGGCCGCGTCAGTTACCGGCAGCAACGGCGGTGCGTCGATGATAACAGCGTCGAATATGCTTTCAAGATGACCAATTAGTTGCTGCATCTTTTGGGAACCGAGAAGTTCGCTGGGGTTAGGCGGTATCTTGCCGGCGGTAAGAACGTATAGGCGGTCCTCACCCCACGGCTGCAGCAAGTCGTCAACATCAGCTTCCCCTATGAGCGCCGTCGTCAGTCCTGCATTGCGTTCGAGACCTAGATACTGATCGATCATCGGTCTGCGCAGATCCGCATCTACTAAAGCTACATACTGGCCTGACTGCGCAAGGGCTATGGCCAGGTTGGTGGCGGTGGTGCTATTACCCTCGCCGGGGACCGACGACGTCACCAGGACGGTCTTTGAGTCGTTACTCACATGCGCGAACTGTAAGTTGGTCCGGAGTTGGCGAAATGACTCTGCCCTCGGACTCTGGAGAGCGGTTTGAGTCAGGAGTGGTTCTTTGGCTGCTGCAGCATCGAAACTGACGCCGCCCAGAATTGCCATGTCGGTTACCCGTCGCAGGTCGGCCTCGCCTCTAACCCGCGTGTCCAGTACTGTACGGAGAACAGCGATACCTAGGCCAGCGCCTAGCCCCAGCAGCAGCCCTAGGAGTAGATTCAGACGTACATTAGGAGAGGCTGGAGCCCCCGGCGCATTTGCGGGTGTGACTATGGAAAGCTTTACGGGTGAAGAGTTGCTTGATGACGGCCGTTCGAGTTCGTCAACGACCTTTATCAGGCTACGACTAACGGCTTGAGCAATTGCGGCGGCCTGCACGGGGGACTCATTCGCAACAGCGATGCTTATAAGGACCGTCTTCGTATCCGAGGTTGCTGTAATGCTTCTTGCTAGGGCTTGAGGAGTAATTTCTAAACCCAAGCTGTCGATTGCGGGTTGCAAAACTGTTGGCGTAGTTACAGTCTCAACGTAAGACTGCACTCGAGCCTGGCTGAAGGCATTGCCTTGCGTGAGTTCCGTAACTGATCCTGAACTTTGAAGGGCGACGAAGAGCTTCGTTTCAGACTTATAACTCGGCTTCACCAACAAGGAAGCAGCGCCTGCGGTCAGCACGCCAATCAACGCGCACGCGACCACCGTGATCCAGTTTCGTCGCAGTATGCGTAAGTAATCCTTTAGCTCCAAGGGAGAACCCTTTCCGGGTGAAGTTTTCAGGCAATGATTTCCTCATCGTACTTGGTCGTTTGGAATTACCCCGCAGTGGAGAGCCGGCCGGGACGGCCCGCCGTAATCCTCGGGGATTGTTACAAGACCGCAGCCGCGAATACTATCACGGCACCTTTGAGTACACTGGCGTCGTTGTCAAACTGCGGCTCGAGACGTAGCGAGCGCAACTGGTAGTTTAGAATGGCTGCATCTAGCGATTTTGAGCCAGGTCGAGCTGCGCCCTGGCTGAACAGGGATGGCACTAAGGTTTGGAACTGCTGTCATCCGGACCGGCCGCTACGGCCCACTCCGCGTCATATCTTGGGGGAATATTTTCTTGGGCGTAACAAACCTGCCGCGAAAACAGTCGACGGATAGTGGTCGGGCGACCAGATGGGCTCTCCGTGTCCTTCAGTACGCGGTCGACGCTGAAGCCTGGGTCATAGCCGTTACTTTCGCGGTACTTTTTCGATTCGACTTCATTGCTGAGCGAATCGACTGGTTTTCCGTAGGGATACTGGCTTTGCTTGCCATCGTTTTTCAAGCCGTCATTGGCTGGCAACTTTTTCTTTACCGTGGGCGGCATCAGCACGGAGCTTTTCACGAGGCCCAAACGCTACTAGCTACCGTTGTCAGTGTAGCTGCCCTTCTGTTTTGCGCTAATCTTTTCCTAATCAGTAATGCTGGCCTTCCCCGCAGCACAGCCCTGGTGGCGTTACCTGTTGCTTTCGTAATCATGGGAGGAAGCAGGCATCTACAACGCTTGGTTTGGGAACGGCGGGCACGTCCTCAGGATTCTGCCGAACGCGTTCTCATTTATGGAGCCGGTCAAACGGGTTCGTTCCTGATTAAACGGATGCTCACCGATTCCGCGTCTCCTTACCTTCCGGTAGGACTGGTGGACGACGACCCGGACAAAAGGCAACTGCGGCTTTCGAATGTTCCTGTGCTCGGGACCGGTGCAGATCTGGACGCTCTGAAGCTCAAAACCAATGCAACGGCTTTGATCCTATGCGTAGCCCGGGCGGATGCCAGCCTTATTCGCAACGTGTCTGATCAAGCGGATAAAGCGGGCTTACGCATGATTGTTATGCCTCTTCTTTCAGATCTGCTGGCGGACGGTATGAAGCTTGCCGATTTGAGAGATGTCGCTATCGAGGACGTTATCGGCCGACAGCCGGTGGATACGCAAGTGGACACTATCGCCGGCTACGTAGAGGGCAAGAGAGTCCTGGTTACGGGAGCGGGAGGTTCGATCGGGTCTGAACTTTGCCGTCAGATATCCCGGTATGCTCCGCAGGAACTCATCATGCTGGACCGTGATGAAACAGGGCTTCATGGAGTGCAAATTGCTATCTCCGGTCACGGATTGCTAAACAGCGATGATGTCGTCTTGGCCGACATCCGCGACAAGAAGGCCATTCAACAAATATTTGCGGATAGGAAACCTGAAGTGGTCTTTCACGCCGCTGCGCTCAAGCACCTTCCGATGCTTGAGCAATACCCTGAGGAAGCTTGGAAAACCAACGTTCTGGGAACACTCAACGTGTTGACCGCCGCGCTTTCAGTGGGTGTGAAAACTTTCATCAATATATCGACTGACAAGGCAGCGAATCCGATTAGCGTACTGGGCCACTCGAAGAGGACAGCAGAGCGACTTACTGCGTGGGCGGCGGTCCAATCGGGTGAGTCGTACCTTTCCGTGCGCTTCGGCAACGTGATAGGCAGTCGCGGGTCTGTGCTTCCTACCTTCATCGCTCAGATAGAGGCGGGGGGGCCGGTAACTGTTACTGACCCGGAAGTAACCAGGTACTTCATGACCATTCCGGAAGCCTGCCAGCTCGTCATACAAGCCGGGGCAATCGGTCGACCCGGAGAGGCATTGATTCTGGATATGGGCGAACCCATTAAAATTCTTGATGTTGCCAAACGGGTGATTGCAAGCTCAGGTAGGGACGTGGAAATTGTTATAACTGGGCTCCGCGAGGGCGAAAAGTTGCACGAAGAGCTATTCGGTTCCAAGGAGCATGATGATCGCCCGTTCCATCCCAAGGTCACCCACACCACTGTCCCACCTTTGCCGCCCGAAAACTTAGACATGGAACACTGGGCAACCTCTGGCACTGGTTCCGTGGGTGCACCGAAGCCCTATCTCGCGTCATCGATCGGAGCCAACAATGAATGAGCGAATTTTCATGTCTGCTCCAGATGTTGGAGAGCTGGAGGAAAAGTATGTATTGCAGGCACTCCGTTCAGGCTGGATCGCACCTCTCGGTCCGGACGTAGACAGGTTTGAACAGGAGATGGCTGCTCGCATCGGTCGACGATGTGCCGTTGCGCTCAGCTCGGGTACAGCCGCGCTACACCTAGCACTGTTGGCGCACGGAGTTGGGCCAGGAGATGTGGTGCTGACTTCCACTATGACGTTTGCCGCGACGGCCAATGCTATCTCGTACACTGGCGCGGAACCATTTTTCGTAGATTGCTTGCCGGAGTCGGGAAACATGGACCCACTCCTTCTGAAAGAGGCTTTGCGGTCGCTCGCGATGGCGGGAGAGAGGATTGGCGCAATTGTTCCCGTCGATCTCTTGGGAAAAACGGTTGACTACAGTGGTATCGCTGACATAGCAGCCGAATTCGGTATTCCTCTAATAGCAGATGCGGCAGAATCTTTGGGGGCATTCCATAAAGGCCAGGCAGCAGGTTCTTGGGGTGAAACTGCAATCTTCTCTTTCAATGGAAATAAGATTATGACCACTTCGGGTGGAGGGATGCTGCTGACCGATGATGAAGAGGTAGCATCTCGCGTGCGATATCTAGCCACACAAGCGAGGCAACCCGTCGTTCACTATGAGCATACGGAAGTTGGCTTCAACTACCGCATGAGTAACTTGCTGGCCGCTCTCGGACGCGCCCAACTCGTCCGGCTGGATGAGATGATTATGAGGCGCCGCGATCACCGGCAGTTTTATAAGCAGCTGTTTGATGGCGTGCCGGGCGTGTCGATTTTCGGAGGAGACACAGACTCCCACGATAATTTTTGGCTCACATCGATTTTGGTTGAACCGGAAGCTGCTGGTTTTACCGCAAATGAGTTGTGTACAGCTCTGACTGGTCAGAACATCGAAAGCCGGCCACTTTGGAAGCCGATGCATCTTCAGCCGATATATCGTCAGGCCAGAAAGGCTGAAAACGGTACCGCTGAACGATTGTTTGAGACCGGGCTGACACTTCCGAGCGGTTCATCTATGTCGACGAAGTCGCGTGACTTGATCGGTGAGACAATCGCGATGTTCTTGCAAAATTATGAACATGCTAGGCGTTTTTAGTCATTCATTGGTTGATCCGATCAGCTCGGGTCAAAGTGTTTTGTTTTCTCTGCCAGTTTTCGGCGGAGTTTTCTTGGGAAGTGAAAGGGAAATTTGATGCAGGAAGTGTCCAAGGGGTATGAAGGTAAACGCATCCTAGTAACGGGCGGAACTGGGTCCTTCGGCCACACTGTCGTAAAGAAGCTCCTCGACCATGGCGCAGAACAGATTCGCATTCTCAGTCGCGATGAGGCCAAGCAGGATCTTATGCGGCACGAAATTGCGGATTCCCGACTGCGTTTTTACGTAGGTGATATCCGCGATTATCAGAGCGTTGAACGCGCGGTGAAGGATGTGGATTTTGTATTTCATGCTGCGGCCTTGAAGCAAGTTCCCTCTTGCGAGTTTTTTCCCATGGAAGCTATGAAAACGAACATCCTGGGCAGCGAAAATGTCGTTCGAGCTTCGGACCACGCCGGAGTCCAATCTGTAGTCTGTTTGAGTACTGATAAAGCGGTCTACCCCGTGAACGCCATGGGAATAAGTAAAGCCATGATGGAAAAAGTTGCACAATCCCACGGGCTCAATAATCCTAATGCTGCGACGACTGTTTCTTGTGTTCGTTATGGCAATGTGATGTACTCGCGCGGGTCCGTGATCCCACTATTTATCCGTCAGATCAAAGCGGGAAAGGATCTTACAGTTACAAATCCCGACATGACGCGATTTATGATGTCCTTGGCTGATTCGGTGGATTTGGTCGATTTTGCCTTCCACAATGCAAATCAAGGGGATTTGTTCATTCGGAAAGCACGTGCATGTACCGTTGGTGACTTGGCCCAAGCTACTGTGAATTTGTTTCGTTCGGCCTCAAAAATCCATGTGATTGGTACGCGGCACGCGGAGAAGATGTCGGAGGCTCTCGCGACGCGTGAAGAACTGTCGCGAGCCCGTGATATGGGGGAATACTTTCGTATCCAGGCCGACAAACGAGACTTGAACTACAGCGCGTACTTTGAAGAAGGCGACGTGATTCAAGCGGAATACTCTGACTACGATTCCCACACGGTTGAGAGGATGACCATTTCGGAAGTGGAGAAGCTCCTTCTCACCCTCCCCGAAGTCCGCCAGGAACTTAGGGCAGCAGGACTTACCGCCGAAGAGGAGCTCGTTTCACGATGACAGCAACAGTGTCACTGACCGGGGCCAATGGATTTCTAGGTTGGCACACTCGCGCTGCGCTCCAAGGGACAGGCACCAACAGCGCAGTTGCTTTGGGGGATAAGTTTGACCTTGACGCGGCTGTCTCTGCGATCGACGGGACGCAACGCCTGATCCACATTGCTGGGGTAAATCGGGGCAGCGATTCAGAGGTTCAGAACGGCAATGAGCTTTTCGCGGAGCAGGTTGCAGAAGCTCTTGCCCGTTGTGACAGGCCTCCTTCGGTGGTCGTGTTTGCTAACTCAACGCAGACTTCCACGGGGACCATCTACGGTGATGCCAAGCGGCGCGCTGCCGAACTCCTGCGAAAGGCTGCGGAGAACTCAGGAGCATACTTTGATGACGTCGTTCTCCCCAACTTGTTTGGTGAGCACGGCCGGCCGTTTTACAACGCGGTCACCGCAACTTTTTGTCACCTCCTGGCTCAAGGGGAACAGCCCGAGGTGACGCAGGACAAGGAATTGACCCTATTGCATGTCCAGGATGCTGCAGACAGGTTGTTGGGCCACACCAATTCTGAGGTCTGTGACAAACTTGAGGTACGCGAGTCTGTCAGCGGGCTTCTGCGCCGCCTGGACTATATTGCTTCGACCTATCGTCACGGTCAGATACCGGACATTCGTGAAAGGTTCAACCGGGACCTCTTCAATACTTATCGGTCCTACACTTTCACTGCGCAGACCCCGATTGCGATCGAACGCCACGCTGATTCTCGCGGTTCGTTTTTCGAGATTCTGCGTGCTCACGGCGGACCGAGCCAGTCGTCTTTTTCGACAACTGAGCCGGGAGTGACACGCGGCGAACATTTTCATAGAAGGAAGATTGAGCGGTTCATTGTCCTGGCCGGAACCGCCAAGATTTCGGTCCGAAAGCTATTCTCGGACAAAGTATACGATTTTGCTGTGACTGGTCATGAGCCAGTGGCGGTTGATATGCCGACTATGTGGACTCACAAGATTACCAACACGGGCTCCGACACCCTATATACCTCATTTTGGACTAACGAAATTTTCAATCCATTAGAACCAGACACGATCCCGGAGCCAGTCTAGAATGACTCAGAAATTGAAGGTGCTGACCGTCGTTGGCACTAGGCCAGAAATTATTCGGCTAGCGGCAACCATTAAGGCATTAGATAGGCATGTTGACCATGTTCTGGTGCACACGGGCCAGAACTACGACTACGAGTTGAATGAAGTCTTCTTTGAAGACCTTGGCTTGCGTCGTCCGGACCATTTTTTGGAGGCCGACACGAGCTCACTTGGGGCAGTGCTCGGAAGCATTTTGACAAAGGTGGAAGCAGTTCTCACTGCAGAAAAGCCAGATGCAATGCTTGTTTTGGGCGATACCAACAGTTGTATATCTGCTTTGATGGCGCGCCGGATGAAGATCCCCGTTTACCACATGGAAGCGGGTAATCGCTGCTTTGATGAGAACGTTCCAGAAGAAGTCAATAGGCGACTGGTTGATCACGTAGCGGATTACAACCTCGTTTACACGGAACATGCGCGTCGCAATCTACTCGCCGAAGGGATTCACCCCTCGCGTATTACGTTGAGTGGATCCCCTATGCGCGAGGTCTTGGATGCTAATGCCGTAAAGATTGCCGCCAGCAACGTACTGGAGCGACAGCAACTCGAGAAAAATAGCTACTTTCTTGTTAGTCTGCACCGGGAAGAGAATGTAGACAACCCACAGCGGCTTTCTTCTGTCCTGAAGGCTTTGAGCGAGCTTTCTACTTCCTATAATTTGCCAGTTCTTGTTTCAACCCATCCGAGGACTCGAAAGCGGTTAGACGCTTTGCCCTCTGAGGAAAGGAACGGTCTTCGGTTTCACCCGCCCTTCGGGTTTCACGATTACGTCAAGCTTCAGGAGTCTGCAAGGCTGGTGCTCTCCGACAGCGGCACTATCAGCGAGGAGTCCGCCATCCTGGGCTTTCCTGCAGTCACGCTCCGCGATTTTATCGAGCGTCCAGAGTCTATGGATACCGCCGGCATCATAACGGTGGGTGTCTCGTCGGATTCAATTGCTGATGGTGTGCGGATCGCGCTTGACGATTTCGTCGATAGGGGTCCATCGACGGTGCCCGATGAGTACCAAGTCCGAGATGCCTCACGCCGCGTTGTGAGCTTTATCAGGTCTACTGCACACAGTCACCGCCAACGCTCTGGAATTAGGCCCTAGGCGTAGTAAGTGCGAACGGTGGGTGGCTGACCAGTGCCGTATGCAAGTCAATTCAAATAGAGCGACCTGTGCACGCCACTGCACAAATCGGAACACTGGTTACAAAAGGGAAAGATATCTATATGGCCACTAAAGAGCGCAAGGTCGTCATCATTGGACAAGGCTATGTTGGTTTGCCAGTTGCAATGCGAGCAGTCGAAGTCGGTTACGACGTAGTTGGTGTTGACTTAGACAAGAACCGCATCGACTCTCTAAACCTGGGACAGTCGTATGTCGACGATATCTCTGATGAGAAGCTAAAGTCTGCGCTAAGTTCGGGTAGATACGCTGCGACAACTGACTATAACGACGTCCACGACTTCGACATAGCTGTAATTACCGTTCCTACGCCTCTTCGGGAAAGCCTTCCGGATCTTACCTTTATCGAAGAGTCGGGCCGTTCTTTGGCTGTCCATTTGAGGCGTGGTGCCGTCGTTATTCTTGAGTCCACCACTTATCCAGGCACCACGGAAGAATTGCTGGTACCGATTCTTGAAAGTGGTTCCGGATTGTCTGCGGGTGTCGACTTCCATGTGGGATATAGCCCTGAAAGGATAGATCCGGGGAATGCCGTATGGGGATTCGTAGAGACACCAAAAGTGGTCTCTGGCATCGACGCCGGTTCGCTGGAGCATGTCCAGCGTTTTTATGATGACTTGGTGAACCAGACCGTGCCGGTGAGTACCCCCAAAGAAGCCGAGCTCACAAAGCTGTTGGAAAATACTTTTCGCCACGTCAATATCGCACTAGTTAACGAACTAGCTATTTTTGCTAACCAATTAGGCGTAAATGTCTGGGAGTCGATTGAAGCAGCTAGTACGAAGCCCTTTGGGTTCATGAAGTTTACTCCCGGCCCGGGCGTCGGTGGGCATTGTCTTCCGGTAGACCCAAGCTACTTATCTTGGGAGGTTCGCCGGAAGCTTGGACAAAGCTTTCGCTTCGTAGAGTTGGCAAACGACATCAACGACAACATGCCAAACTATGTAGTTCAGCGGATTGTGGAGCTGCTGAATGAGGCCCAAAAAGCTGTTAATGGCTCTCGTGTTCTTCTGTTGGGCCTTGCTTACAAGAAGAACACCGGCGACATTCGAGAGGCCCCATCACTTCGGGTTGCGGAGCTTTTGACTGGGTTGGGTGCACAAATCGCAGCGGTCGATAGCCACGTTGAGCCTCACCGCTGGCCGGCATTAGTTACAAAGACGACCCTCTCATCAGCTGCCGTCGGTAACGCTGACATTCTCGTACTGCTGACCGATCACGACGATGTTGATTATGAGCTACTAGAGCAAGATGGTGTGGTTGTGCTTGACACTAAGAACAGATTGGTCGGCCGCAACGCTATAACGCTTTAGGTCTGCCTACCAATCAACGCTCATAAGCTGTCTGCTTAGTGCAAAGGAGTTTGAACATTGGAAATTCTTATTACTGGTGGCTGCGGCTTCATAGGTACAAATCTTGTGAACCGATTGCTGTCACAACCCGAAGTCGAACGCATTCGAACCTTGGACAACTACGTCACGGGCCTACGGCGCAGCGACAAGAATGAGCGCGTCCTGGAGATTGCAGGAGACCTTCGAAATTACGAAGACGTTCTGCATGCGACCGAAGGCGTGGACGCAGTAGTGCACCTGGGCGCACTTCCATCTGTACCTCGCTCTATTAAAGACCCTCGTTCTACGAATGCTGTCAACATCGACGGGACGCTCAATGTGCTCGAAGCAGCACGAGCCAACGAGGTGAAGCACGTAAGCGTCGCGTCTTCGTCGTCTGTCTATGGGGCGAATCCGACGCTTCCCAAAATCGAATCGCTTGCGACTTTGCCTCTTAGCCCCTATGCGGTTACCAAGCTGGCCACGGAGGCGTACACAAATGCCTACTCCACTAGCTATGGGCTCAAGACAATTGCCTTTCGGTTCTTCAATGTGTTTGGTCCTCTCCAGAGGGCGGACCATGTGTACGCCGCTGTGATTCCAAAGTTCCTGGCCGCACTCAAGAACAGAGAGCCCCTGATTATTTTCGGCGACGGAGAGCAGTCTCGTGATTTCACCTCCATACATGCAGTCACTGATGCCTTAACCAAATCGGCTTTACGATCGGTAACAAGTGAGACGCCGGTTAACCTGGCGTTCGGTACTCGAACTTCTCTAAATGGAGTGGTCTCACTTTTACAGGAACTTCACGATCGACCAATCGAAGTGCAGTATGTCGACCCGCGAGCGGGGGATGTAAAGCACTCACAAGCGTCTTCTGAGCGCTTGACATCCTTGTTACCGGACGTGATGCAGCCCTCCTTTGTTGAAGCCCTGAAGGAAGTTTACGACTGGTATATGACGGCTTAGGCGAAAGGCTCTAATCTTACGACAACCAGGAGAACACAAATGTTTCAAACAGCGGAGGGCGGACCGACCGGGCTAGCTGCGAAAAGTCGTACCAGAGCATTGATTCTTGGTATAGCCACGGGCCTTGGTTCTCGCGTGCTGACCCTGGCCGCCCCTTTGCTGACGATTCCCGCTACTTTGCGATACTTGGGTCCCGATGTCTTTGGCTTCTGGATGGTGATAACTTCGATTACGAGCATGGCCATGTTTGCTGATTTGGGACTGGGAAATGGCCTTCTCACCAAACTAGCTCCATCAGTCGCCGCCGGTGACGATCGCCGTGTGAAGTCTTTGGTCAGCGCAGCCTATTTTTCTCTGGGGTCAATTGCGCTGCTTTTGATAGTTGGATGCTGGACAATTTTCCCATTTGTTCCCTGGGCGTATTTCTTCGGCGTAAGTCAAAATGTCGATACGCAAGCGCTTGAAAGTGTTGCCGTCTTCGGATTCAGTGCGTTTGCACTGACCATACCGCTGTCCCTCATTCAACGTATTCAATATGCTTTTCAAGAGGCTTGGAAAAGCAATATGTGGCAAGTGGGTGGTGCCCTCATCACTGTTGTAGCAATTTACGCATCTGTTGGACTTGATTTGGGGCCCGTTGCTGTGATTGCTGCGGCAGTTTTCTCCAATCCGCTTGTATTACTTATGAACAACCTTCATTACTTCTGGCGAAAGCCGAAAGCGGCGCCCTCTTACCGGGCTGTTTCTTCTGAAACAATCAAAGTCTTACTTCGAATGGGCTTCTCCTTTTTTATGCTTTCGGTGATCGTTTCAATCTCTCAAAATGCGGATAACGTAATTGTAGCCCGAGTTGCCGACCTCGAGACCGTGAGTCAGTTCGCAATTTCTGTTAAATTGTTCTCTCTACTAGGCCTCGCAGTCACCCTAGTTGCGCTCCCACTTTGGCCCGCGAATGGTGAAGCCCTCGCGCGGGGCGATGTTTCCTGGGTGCGGAGGATTAGTCGCATTATGACTCTTTCGTCTGGTGCAGGCGTAGCGGTCCTGGGCCTTACTCTTCTCTTATTGCGGGACGTTATCGCTGAGCTGTGGCTCGGGGAAGGGCAATCCATCTCGCTAGAACTCGCAGCTGTCCTGGTAGCATGGTCAGTACTGACCGCGTGCACTGCGCCTCTCTTCAGCGTGCAGAATAGTGTAGGTATCGTTCGGTATCAGCTCATGGGTTGGCTTCTATTTGCTCTCGTGTCTGTTCCTGTCAAAATCCTTATGTACGGTTGGTTTGGGCTTTCGGGAGTTATTATGGGCGGCTTTTTCTGCTACCTAACTTTTGTCTTGCCTAGCGCTTACGCCGGATATCGCGCTGCCCTTAAAAGTGCTTCCTGCCGTAGCATGACCTGAGGTTTGCGTCGGCTGTGGAACGGCGTCGTCTACGCTTTGGTCTCCGTGAGACAGCCGTCAAGCGAAGAAAAGCGGGCAGGAGCCGAATTGAAGAACGCATCGATCTAGGAGGTTCACCTTGGCTCATGTCATCCTACTTGCAGACTATCGTCGAGGATTTTGGTTCTCGACGAAAAGTGTACATACGACTGAAAGTCTCGATGCGGAAAGAATACGCAAAGAACTTGAAGTTCTAGGCCATGATGTCGAGATCGTTAACTTCGCAGAGCTTGACTTGTCGAAGAGCGATCTCGTGGGTTCCTTCGTGCTGTACACCTCCTCCGAGGACGTGGGAGGGCTCTATAAGCGTTTTATTGAAGCCAAAATTTTCGGTCTAAAAATGGTTGGCGCTCATCCCGTACCCGAGCCGGAACTGTTACTTGCACATCACGATAAAGTCATGATGGAGTCAGTGCGGCAGGCGCGCCTGGGGGAGGCGCTGGGCCAGCCGTGGAGTTGGACGTTCGGATCACTTGAAGATTTTGTTGCTGCTGACGTAGCAGTGCCCGTGGTCCTTAAGCCGGCGACTGGAGCGGGTTCGAGAGGAGTCTCTTTGGCTCGGGATCCTAAACAAGCGGCAAGAGCGGCGCGGAAACTTAGTCGCAGCATGGACATGCCAGGGACATTCTTTGAGCTAGCCAAAAGGCTTCGAAGACGACATTATGTTCCTCGTTCACTTCACCGACGACCGTTCGTTCTACAGCAATTCCTTCCGGGCCTTCAGGGAGATTACAAGGTACTCCGCCTTGGACGTCGCTTTTATATTCTTGGGCGGGCTAATCGCCCCAACGACTTTCGCGCAAGCGGGGGCGGCCGCCTGAACTATGCCCCTCATAAAGATATCGACGTAACTCCTATACTCGACGCTGCTGCCGATTGGGCAGAAGCACTCGGATCGCCGTTCTGTTCGCTTGATGTTGCTTATGACCCGCAACTTGAACAGGGTCCGCAGCTGATCGAATTCCAGTGCGTGAATTTTGGTCCCGTGACCGCCGAAAACTCATTCTGCTACTATACGAGAAACTCCAGCGGCTGGGAGCGGATCGAAGAGCAATGCGACTTCGAAATGGTATTTGCTGAGGCTGCTTCTGAACACATTAACCGGGTCGTTCCGTCGATTGGCAGTTTGTAGAAATGCATTTGGTCATAGTATCTGCCTTCAAATATCCAAATGGGGGCCCTGCGGCAGCCCGTCACCTGGCACTTGCATCAGGGCTCCTGGAAGAGGGCCACCAGGTCTCCGTAGTCCTACTGAATCAAGCTGACTGGATGCATTTAGCCGGCTTGGTTGACGGGATAAATTGGGTAAGTATCGCGGAAGAAGGTAGTTCAGCAATAAAGTGGCGCCAGCGCGCAGTGTTGGAATTGGGACCAGCATTGGACGCAATTAACCGTGCGGAAAGCGTTGGTGCAGTACTACTCACGGGATTGGACCCTATCCTGCTTCAGGCTGGAGTGCATGCTGCAAGAAGACGAGGATTCCCTGTTTTCCATGAGTTAACGGAGTACCCGGACGTCGTTACGTCGAGCAGCTTGCTAGGTCGGCTTGGACGAACATATTTCGAACGGAAGCTCATCCGGTCTTTTGATGGAATGTTCGTGATATCTAGCGCTCTGAAGAGCTTCGTCCAAAAAAGGTCTGCTTCGCATACTAAGATTCTTGGGGCCATAGTGGATCTCGCACAACACAAGCCTTTCCCTCCGCTTGCCTTGGGTTCTCACCTCGCGGTCGGGTACGCGGGCTCGCTTTCAGAAGCCAAGGACGGCGTACTCACCTTGCTTGCCGCAGTGGCTAAGGCAAAGCCCAAGCTGGCGCCGAAGCTCGTGCTTCAGGTCCACATCTTGGGAGACGTGCAGTCGTCGCATGGCCAACTTGCAGTTGAGCGAGTACGGGACTTGGGAATTGAAGAGGAAGTTACATTTCATGGGTTGGTTCCTCACCTGGACGTCAAAAACTACCTTCATAAATGCCATCTGCTTGTTTTACCGCGGCCCGATTCACGCCAAGCGCGCGGCGGGTTCCCTACAAAGCTCGGTGAGTACCTTTCATCTGCCCGTCCTGTGATGACTACTTCTGTGGGCGATATACCTCAATTTCTCACTGACCAAGAAAATTGTCTTATGGTCACACCAGGAGACGAAGATTTAATGGCGAGCACTCTCGTCTACGTTACTGAGAACTACGAGCTCGCCGTCAAAATTGGCAGGCGAGGGCGAGAGGTTGTTGAGCGGCTATTTGACGCAAGATTACAAGCCCGAGAAGCGGTAAACTTTCTAAACGGGCTTAGCGACAATGGGTAAATGCTGTGCAAGTTGCGAGTAGTGGCCGGGGACCACACACCGTCTCTATGAGAGTTTAGCGACATCACCAACATACGGATGGTATGGTCAGTAGGCGTTTCTAGTGATGACGCAGTCTCTCGGGCACTCTTGCATCGACTCCCAGCATGGAATTTGCTGACTTGATTTTGGCGACGCATAGCCAAGGGCGATCGCTAACTCTGCTGCGTTTAATTTGTGATAGTAGGTGTTTGTTCATTACTTCACCTAGCCCAGATGTCTGAGAGGAAGAATAGCCATGACCAATTGGCTGCTGTCAAGCGGTGGCCGCCGCGGTGCGCTTGTAAAGATACTGCGCGGGATTGGTGAAGGTACGGACCGAGTATCCGTAATCGACAATTCTCGCCTGAGCGCGGCAGGCATGCTCGCTGATGATTTTGGGCAAGTCCCGAAAGTAAGTGATCCGCGTTTTTGTTCCGCCGTTCTGGAATATGCGCGTAAGTTCAACACTGACGTGATAATTCCAACCATCGATCCGGAAATAGAGGTTTATGCGCGGAACATAGACTTGTTCCGGTCGGCTGGGATAGATGTTTGGGTGTCCTCGCCAGAGGTAGCACGCTTGGGATTCGATAAATGGCTTTTATTCAAATGGCTTCGCCAGCATAAATTTCCAACAATGGCGACAGTCGAAGCGGCGCACGCTATGTCCGTCGATTGGGAAGGGCCGAGCGTTGCAAAGCCGCGCAACGGGTCCTCGTCAGTGGGTGTTATTTACTCAGAAACGCCTCAGGAACTTCACCGAAGGAATCTTGCGCCGGATTATATTGTTCAGCCGAGAATAGTTGGTGCAGAAGTGACTGTTGATTTCGCTGTTAATCGAAAGGGCAGGTGCCTGGGCGTCGTCCCCAGGAGGAGGCTGGAGACCAGAGGGGGAGAAGTGTCCAAGGGGGTGACGGTGTTCTCAAAGGAAATCATATCCTTGACTGAGGCCGTGGCCGAAGCCTTGCCGGGGGCCTATGGCGTCCTGAACCTGCAACTGTTCTATGATCACAATTCAGGAGATCTCAGCATCCTTGAAATCAACCCGCGCTTTGGCGGAGGGTACCCTCTGGCGCATGCGTCGGGCGGGGACCTCGTGTCTGCTCTATTGCATTCCGAAGCAGCCGGGCACCCCAAAACTCTGCAGTGGAGACCTGGGACCGTAATGCTACGTTACGACGAATCAGTGATTTTCGCTGACGATAGATTCGGCGTGAATCCTTGGCACTAGAATTGGTCGTTTTCGACATGGACGACACGCTTTACCTTGAGCGTGACTATGTGCGGAGCGGTTTTGCGGCCGTTGGTTCGACCCTTGAGTTGAAGTATGACGTGCATGGGTTCGCTCCACGAGCTTGGCGCGCTTTTCTTAACGGTACTCGGGGAAACACCTTCAATCTTGTTTTAGGCGAAATTCTGGGCGCGGAAGGCTCCGAACTGGTCGGGGAGTGCATAGATATCTACAGGAACCATTCCCCGGACATTGCCCTGCTCGAAGATGCAAGAGATATGCTGCAATACGTTGGTTCGCGGTTCCGGACCGCCCTAATAACGGACGGTCCTGCCTCAAGCCAATCAGCGAAGGCGATGGCACTCGACCTCTACCGGACGCTTGATAGGGTCATTTTGACCGATGAATTCGGCGCTGCCGCTGGCAAACCCTCGCCCTTGACTTTTCGGGCACTTCAAGAAGAGTTCGGTATCTCAGGGGATCAGTGCATCTACATCGGCGATAACCCCGCCAAAGATTTTGCTGCCCCAGTAGCACTTGGATGGGCCACTTGGCGTGTGCGTCGTCCGCTCTCGTTGCATCAACTTATCGAAACTGATAATCCTGCAACAGTAACAACTCGTGGCTTGGACCCGAGCGAGGATTTCCGCCTCAACTTGCTATTCGGGGCACCATGATCGCCAAGCCATAGGCGTCTCTGCACTTTCGATGGGAATTGAGTTCTTGTCACCGCAGACAAGGGTGACCGTGGTGCTGCTATGTTGATTAGGCATGCACTTGGAATAGGACCACGAGCCTAATGGGGGCAGCTCGGGCACTCGCACCATCCTTTTCGACTTGCCCACCTCTAGGTCGTTTCGAGGCTCTTCGCAGATGGGCGTGGTTAGGGGCTCTTCGCGGTTCGTGGGGACATGGATCCCTGGGATGAGCGTTATGCCGCCGTCCGGACGGCACTTCTCAAGAGAACAACCGATTTGTAGTTAGAGGCGTCGCGGTATCCGCGGGCGATTCGTTTGATGTTCTTGATCGCGGTGTTGTTGGCCTCGACCTTGCCTGTCGTGGCGCCGGTGATGATCAGCCCCTCGATCAGACGCACGCACCCAGCAGGGCCACGGGCCCCCTTGTTTTCCACAAAATGAGCCCAGTTCCTCACCGACCACGAGGCCGACTAAAGACGCGTTGCCGGTGGACAGTGGATGGTCGAAACGGGTTCTCCGCATTTAGTGCGGAGCCTCGGGCGATTCGGCGGTTGTTTGCGATGACGCCGTTGATCGCTTAGGTGGGGCTGTTGGAAGCGCCGAAGATGTCGAAGTAAGCAAGGATCCCGGCCTTCCATTGTTTGAGCGTCTGGCCCAGACGTGAGACGTCGGGAACCGTGCAGGAGGGGAATAGAGCGATGGTCGACGGCCGGGACCACAAGAGCGTCGGAGACAGGCTGTTCGCCCGGCCGCTGAAATGGCGCCTAGCCGTGCAGGTCGTCGCGATCGAATCCTCCGCGGCGTTCCGCAAAGCACTGCGGAGGTGGCTTTCCTGCACCGCTGTCGCTGTCGATTACTTCCATCTCATCTCGCTGGCCAACCAGGCCGTGACCGAGACCCGGCAGCACCTCTCCCAACAGGTCAAGGGCCGCCGCGGCCGGGCCATCGATAAGGCCTGGGCGCACCGCCTGCTCCTGCTGACCGGCGGTGACACACTCTGCTGCCGGGCCGCCCTACGACTCCAGGAAGTGTTCACACCCTCGACGATCCAACCGGCACCCTTCAGGCCGTCTGGAGAGTCAAGGAACAGCTCCGGGTCCTGCTCCGCATTGGCTCCCTGGACGCTGCCGCAGCGGCCAAGAACGTACTCGAGGAACTGGTCAAGGCGGCCGCGCGCCCGGAAACCAACAGGCTCTACCGCACCGTCTGCAGATGGTGGAAAGAGAAGATTCGACTTGGAACAGGATTGAGGCCTGAACGACCCTACCTGGGTGACAGCCGACGCTGTCGGCGGAAGGAACGCCATCTCAAGCGGCTGCGCCATATACCGGTTACAGTTCGGTGGAGGTGTTCTCGCCGAGGTACCGCTGGCTTGAAGGACCGGCCCGCGAACGCTGTCGTTCTTCGAATCCACGCCGTAGGTGTTGTGCCGGCCCGGTCCACGAGCCGGCTGGCGGACCGGCTCGTGGACCGCGGTCACCGGGTCCGTCAAGATGGTGTGCGACAGCTACCGGTTAGCCGTGTTCGGCTGAACCGCTAGCCCGTTCGGGACTGTAATTATCTCGGTTCGCTAGCGCACCACTGACTCTTCAAGGGTAACTTGAACTGTTTGTTACTGCTCATTAAAGGTCTGCCAGGAACTGCGAAATCTTGAGGCCCTGCGCTTCCACCGATTTTTCGGAAATAACATATTCCTGGCCACGTCGAGCACGGTCTAGGGCACTCCCATATTCCGAAATAACAGACCGAATTGCTCCCGCGAGAGCAGATACGGAGTCTCCTTCCGCGACTTGCGCGAACCGGAGATAATCTGCACTTAAACCTTCCAGCCTGGTAGTTACCATTGGGACACCAAGTGTCAAGTACTCAAGAACTTTGGAGGGGAACGAGTATCGAACGAAGCCTTGAGCGGAGGGCCGGGGATTAACAAGAATCGATGATTGCCGAAGTTGCGACATAAGCGAGTCATGCGCCAACAAGCCACAGTGGCTTATTCTGGCATCACACTCAGACTGTTTTCGCACCCAATCGTCCAGTGGTCCCTTTCCATAGATTGAAAGTCGCGCGTGGGGATCATCTATTGATTTGAAGGCGAGCACCAGGTTCTCGACGCCGTACTCGGCACTAATTCCCCCTGCGTAGGCGACACGGAGACCTCCCGACGTGCTAGACGTTATTTGAGCTACTTCAGCGAGCTCAGGATTCGCGAAGCCTTCCAGGATAAGGCAGGGCACGTTCGGAGCGAAGTCAGCTGCAAGGGCCGGCGTAAGGCAGATAACGCCGTCAAAGCCAGAGGCAAGACTTTGCAGGAGCCGACGGTCGAGACGTTTGAGCATTCGGCTTATGCTCCCGTCTACGGCACGCACAACGCCTGGAGGGTCCGTCATAACCAGTACGATGCGTAGCCTGAGCAATCTCTTTATCAGCCTTGCGAACACGAGGAAGGGAGAATGGACTCCGTGAACAACGATGAACTTTGCTCGGCGCCTTCGTATGTAGCGCATGCCAACGCGTAAACACTGCAAGAAACGTGTCGCATGTTTGAGAATGAGAAGGTTGAGGAAGCCAAGCGTTACACCCTGAATTTGTCCCTGATCCACGACACCCGAGCGAATAATGATTTTGGGGTACTCGGGGTAGTTCGGTATGGGAAGTGCCGAGACAAGGGAGACAACTGCACCTGCAGACTCCAACGCCGCAGCCAGATTCCATGCAAATCTATGAGTCTGCGTTGGTAAGACGGCGCTGTTTTTAGCTATCTCATTCACGACTCGGTTATCTACTGTGAATCCCAATAAAACAACAGAGGGACCATTCATCGTTTCATGTCTCCCAGCATCGACAGGTAAATTTGACCGAGCCGCTGGGTCATGTGTCGGGTCGTGTAAGCACCCTCGATAACCTCAAGCGCCTCTCGACCCAGTTCAAGTCGACGACTTGTATCGAGGATGAGGTTGTCCATGGCGGCCGCCAGCGCCTGTGGGTCGTGGGGAGGGACAAGGACACCACCCCCTCGGGAAAGTACCTCGGTATTGCCCCCCACTGAAGTCGCAATCACAGGGATACCGGCAGCCATGGCTTCCAGTAGGGCATTTGACATGTTCTCATGCCAACTCGGCAGCAGAGCAATGTCTGAAGTTTTCAGGAGGGTAGCAACGTCGTGCCTGCGTCCGAGAAGGTGAACCCGGACGTTGCCGACCAACCTGGCCTGGGCTGCCAGCAGTTCGCGATCAGGACCGTCCCCCACAAGGAGCAGGTGTGTTGTTCGAGATACAGAGGCCGGGGAGAGCATCGCTAGCGCCTTGAGAAGGTCGATGCCTCCCTTGTCGACCACCAAACGAGCGACCATGATCAAGACTACGTCTTCCGGATCAATGGATAATTCCGTGCGTACTGACTCCACATCTCTTTCCTTGACGTCTGTGGGGTCGACGCCATTAGGGGCAACCCCGATGACTTTTTCTGACACGGCGCGAAGAACAGGCTTGGCCTTCGCCGCCTCGCACACGGTGACAACATGGGTTGCTAGTCGGAGGGTAAGCGGCTCCAGCAATTGCCCGACGACGAAGCCGCGGATTTTGGACGGCTGGTACTGGAGATCCCGTACCGACCCGTGTACTGAAACCAGTATCTTGGGAACGCCAGCCACCTTGGCGGCAAGGACGCCGTGAAACCCTTCATTCCCGAGCCCTCTGACATGGGCGATGTCTGCACCGAATGCCTTCATTTCCTTTGCCATCTGGTTGATAAGCGCAAAGTTGATGCCGCCAGCGGGGTAGGGCTGGGATACGTGCAGGAACTCAAAGCGTTGTGCCATGTCTGAAGCCAGGACCCGACCCAGCGCTCCAATAGGGCCGCCGGAACCCATTGAACCGAACGAATGCTGCACAATTTTCGGTTTGTTCATGCCCCTGCGGACTCCTATCGGCGGATTGATTTGGGGACATGGCCTTAGGGCCGTCTCTCCCAGCGCATATACATATCTTGCAACGCGCAATGGAACTTCCAGCTCCAATTATGTCCTATGTATCCCCGCACACACTGATCCAGACTCCCGGATGAGAAGGAGGACCGTACGCCCGCCCGGGCGGACCCAACGAGTACGTTCATTGAGACCTCATGGACCGACTTGCAAATCAGCTGCTTGACCTCGGAACACAGCGATCTCTTGGATCTACTGCTCGCATGCTGACCTTTTTGGGTTTAGGCGTCCGACAGACTATTGGCAAATACTGTCTTGCCCGTTCTTCCGGATTCCTATTTTACAGCGAAGTATCGGTGCTCGTCGTGAGCGGCATCGCTGTCGATTGCAGTCAGGGCTATCAGGTTTAGTGGGGGACTCTTTTACCTGGCATTGATTCCTACGAATGCCCGGCTTCGGCCGCGGGAAGGCGAGTCGTGACGCAACAGCGGCAATACCGGATCACATCAGCAACTCCTTCTCAGTGTCAGCGCGAAGTCAGGCCCGTGGTACGGTTCTGCTGAGCGTCAGGGGCCCCACTTAGGTAAGCCAGATGCCGTGCGCGTATTTGTTGAATATCATGCAGGGTCTGAAGAGGACCGTGCTCTGAAGCATGGGCCAAGGAACAGGCCCTCCATCTGCAGAAATCGACAGTGCGAATAGCGTCACATTAAATATCTATGTCTACGTCTGTGTTGTGATAATGAGTCGATACCATGCCAGCAGTAGCCTTCTGTGAGCAGGCGTGTGGAATATAGAGGAGCGGGTGTGAACCGAACTGGATACGAGCTTCTAAAGAGAGCCATGGATGTGGCGGGTGCTGTCTCAGTTCTCATCATCGCCAGCCCCGCAATGGCCGCCGTCGCTGTGGTAATTGCGGTGCGCATGGGTAGGCCCGTTTTTTTTAGCCAGGCTAGGCCAGGGAAAGACGCAAAGATTTTCATGCTCTGGAAGTTTCGCACAATGCTTAATGTAGATGCAACAAAAAGACTGGTTGAGGATGGGGAACGGCTTACCGCTTTGGGACGCTTCTTGCGAGCCACTAGTCTTGATGAGCTGCCGACAATGATAAATGTTCTGCGTGGTGACATGAGCTTTGTTGGCCCAAGGCCCCTTTTAGTTCAATATCTGGACAAATATACCCCGAGGCAAGCTCGGCGCCATGAAGTCCGACCCGGTGTCACTGGTCTCGCCCAGTGTAAGGGGAGAAATGCATTGTCTTGGGAAGAGAAATTTGAGTGGGACATCTCTTACGTTGAAAATCGCAGCTTGATCCTCGACGCACGGATCCTACTCTGGACATTTGCGTCCGTTGTTCGACGCGAGGGAATATCTGCGAATGATCATGCGACGATGCCGGAGTTTGAAGGCAGCCAACTAACAGTGCGGGGAGAAGAGGAATGAGGATAGGAATAGTAACTCAATGGTTTGCACCGGAGGAAGCTACCCTGCCGAATTCAGTTGCCCGCGCGTCAGTCCAGCACGGTGACGAAGTTGTTGTCCTTACTGCATTTCCAAGTTATCCCGCGGGTGTTATTTACGATGGTTATTCTCAGCAGTCTGGGTTCTCGGAGCATATGGATGGCGCCCTCGTACATCGAGTCAAGACTTTTCTCAGCCATGACTCAAATGCGATCAACAGGTTCAAGACTTTCGCATCCTTTGCGCTAGCTAGTGCGAGACGCACCGAAGTATTGGCGAACAACGACGTCAACTATGTTTACGCAACGCCTGTGACAGCAGCTTGGGCTGCTTGGTGGGCCCGAATCCGCCATGGCGTCCCGTACGTGCTCCACGTTCAAGACCTTTGGCCGGACTCAGTAACGAGTTCCGGCATGGTGGGCCAGGGCCTAGTTTCAAAAGTTCTTCATTTTCTAATCTCGCTAATGATAAAGCCCCTGTATGCGTGCGCGTCTGAAATCGTAGCTATAGCCCCGACAATGGCGAGAACCATCATTGACCGAGGGGTTCCGAGACAAAAAGTCAGCACGGTGCTGAACTGGGATGCTGACGTAGTTCCGGGTCCACAAGAAGCTACCCGGCCTAGCGAATCTATACGATTTGTTTATGCTGGCAATCTGGGATTGATGCAGGACGTTGAAACGATCGTTCGTGCCGCTGCCCTTGTTGAAGATTGCAGCAATATCGAGTTCCACATCTACGGTTCAGGTATCCAGGAAAAGACGCTGGTTACTCTTGTAGACGTTCTCGGCATATCTAATGTTAAGTTTCATGGCCGCGTATCCAGGCGCGAAATGGATAATGTGTACGCTTCATCAGACTTCCAATTGGTTACCTTGGCGGATCGTCCCCTTTTTCGCATGACGATCCCGTCGAAGTTTCAAGCCTCGCTTGCCAATGGAGTGCCAGTAGTAACTACGGTTTCTGGAGATTTGTCAGAATTGTGTATCAGGGAAAACGTGGGCTTACCTGCACTGCCAGAAAATCCGGCATCACTAGCTGCCGCCATACGGGCTGCCGCGCAACTTTCCTTGGAGGCTCGTACTGAAATGAGCCAGAATTGCCGAAACCTGTACTCCCAGGAGCTTTCTCCAGAACATGGGCTAGCGGCTATAAGAACGAGTTTAGAGCGGGCCGCCCGATGTGGCTGATCACATAATCTCGCAAGGCTAATGGGGTGGAGATGGACGCCAAGTGATGACCCCCGCATCAAGGTATATTCAATGATCAATTGCTACACCCGTTAGGTAGAAATAATTGGTCTTGCGTTCATCAGTAGCCCCAGGCGAACTGCACATAACCGACTGCGTCAGCCGTCGCCTTGCCGGTAATCTCCACAAGGTCGAAATAAATAATGCTGCCCGCAGGCAGTTGGTTGGAAACGAAAACCGTAGGGGCCGACTCGTTATTTGCGGTGTTATACAGCACGGACTGTGCGGTAGTTTCGATAGCACCTGCTGCTGCGTCCACAACGGCCGTTGCTGTGCTTGCGTTCCATACTCTGGTCTTGACACTCCCGCTCCCTGAGACGGTGCATACTCCTAGGTCAAAAACATAAAGTTTCCGCGCACCGTTAGGAACTCGTGTAGCTCCGAAAGTGTACGTGCCTGCCGCGGAGAGTGTGACCCGACTGCTGTTCTGGGTTTGGGGTGTACCGGTATACGCCCTTCGCAAGACGTCAGGGCGAAGTATCGATTGGGCCCCCCAGCCTAGGGAGACCTTCAACTGCTGACCGATGTGTGGGTCCGCGGTGGCGGGGCTTTCGAACGGGTTGTAAATGTTCGACCCAATCCACACGTACTCATCGGTGTTGCTCTGAAGTGGAGTATCCAAAGGGTAAAAGTAATTCGTAGCCGTCAGCGAGGTTGCAGGGAGTGCTGCAACCTCATCGCAGGTTGCCCCGTTGTCCGCTACCCGGTAAAGATGGATACAGTTGTCCACTGGTGCGACGTCGGCAGCATGTTGGTTAGAAACGCCCATCAGCCACTCGGTGCCGTCCCCTTTGGTCCTTACGGTATACCAGGCGCAGGACTGAAGATGCATTATCTTTTCGACCCTTGGAGACGGTTGACCGATCTGGGTCCTTTCCATCCGCAGTAGCCAAGCGTCTCCAGTCTGGTCCTGCCCCCAAGCAATGTAATCGGGAAAAAACATGATACCGACAGCAGTAGCGGCATACAGTACTTCCGTTTGAGAGCTTCTCAAAAGCACCGGTTCTACGTCCGTTCCTGCGGCGTTGACCCTATATATCCCCGAAGCACTTTCCGCATCGCCCGTCAAGAAGAAAATGCGCTTTCCATGTTGGTCCCATTGGACACCGTGTCCATGGCGGACAGCAGTGGTCGGGTAGAGGGCGGCATCGCGTTGGAAGGTACGGAACGTCGACCAAGAGGCACCATTGTCAGTGGAACGGATGATCTTCCACGTAGGCTTTAGCGCCGCGCTTACATGAACGTACTCAGCGATGTATATGTATCCAGTTGTTGCGTCCTGACAAATTGAGGTAGGACCAAGGTAGTCAACATGTAGCTGTGCCGCTACGACATCTGTGAAGGTTGCGCCGTAGTTTGTCGATCGACGGATTGTTGGAGCACCGCCCCCGTCGGGATGCCAAGTCGCAAGGATCGTTCCGGCGGTGGCGGTACGAAAAAACATCCCATCCTGGCCGTACTTGCCTCCACTACCCTGAGCCAACCTGGACCATGTGGCTCCCTTATCAGACGAGCTACGCAGGGTGCGATCAGCGCCGACGGCGTACATGCTGCCGCTGACTACCGACAGTAAAGTCATGTCACCCCAAGTTGTATTGGGTGATATGCGATCTACCAGCAGGATGGGTTTGCGTTCGAGCTTTACTCTGCTCGCATCGCGGGGGGAACCGGCTTTAGCAGGAAAAGCAGCAGGCAGGATACCGTCGGGATCTTCTAAAGCAGCACTTATGCTTTCGAGAATCGTTGAAGAAAGGTCGGGTAGTTGTGTGGGGGGAATTTTTGAGTTTGGGTCTAGGGTAGCAACACCTGAGGCCGCGCCCTTTTCGGCTGTGGGAATGTATCCGGCGAGTGGGTTTGTGTTGTCCGCAGCGTGGGCAACGTCCGTTTCGACAGCCGATAGGGTGGAGATGCCGGTGAGCGCCGCAACCAGGGTCCCGGACTTCAGGAGACGCCGGCGTTGAACTCCGTCACTTGATTTCGGCGGCGTCGGCTGGTTTGTACTTTCCTTTGTACTAGCCATGGGTGCACCGGCCCGCGGCAGCCCCGACAGTAAGGGGAATAACAACTTTGTGCATCAGAAGAGGCCCTTCCCGAGCAATTGATTATCGTCCCTTGAAGCTATTTCCGTTGGCTTTGTTTAGCCACAGTGGGACTTACGCGTATATTCCTCAAGCTGGTACTTGCTCAGCCGTTAGCGGTACTTGCAAGCGAACAGCTATTATCATCGGTCCAGTCTTGCTTGCCATTCTCGGGTATCGGAC
>NZ_QRGQ01000013.1:0-552 GCF_003367205.1 Arthrobacter sp. RT-1 | reverse complement strand
CCACCACATACGCGGCAGACAGTGATTTGTAGGTGCTCCTTAGAAAGGAGGTGATCCAGCCGCACCTTCCGGTACGGCTACCTTGTTACGACTTAGTCCCAATCGCCAGTCCCACCTTCGACAGCTCCCTCCCACAAGGGGTTAGGCCACCGGCTTCGGGTGTTACCAACTTTCGTGACTTGACGGGCGGTGTGTACAAGGCCCGGGAACGTATTCACCGCAGCGTTGCTGATCTGCGATTACTAGCGACTCCGACTTCATGGGGTCGAGTTGCAGACCCCAATCCGAACTGAGACCGGCTTTTTGGGATTAGCTCCACCTCACAGTATCGCAACCCTTTGTACCGGCCATTGTAGCATGCGTGAAGCCCAAGACATAAGGGGCATGATGATTTGACGTCGTCCCCACCTTCCTCCGAGTTGACCCCGGCAGTCTCCTATGAGTCCCCACCATCACGTGCTGGCAACATAGAACGAGGGTTGCGCTCGTTGCGGGACTTAACCCAACATCTCACGACACGAGCTGACGACAACCATGCACCACCTGTAAACC